>JAEUJK010000335.1 GCA_016794735.1 Gemmatimonadota bacterium
GCCGTCGCTGGTCTTCGCGTACCATCCGATGGAGCCGGCCAGGTAGCGCTCCGTGCCATCGGCGTTTCGCAGCGTCAAGGGCAGCGGTGCCCGGCCACCCTCTGGTGAGGCCGCACGAATGCGACCGAGTGGCACGAGCAACTGATACCGGTGTTCGGGCTCGGCCATCCACTCCACGTACAGCTCGCCCTTCTGCTGTGGCTTGCCCGGCATCAGGTCCTTGAACCCCTCTCGCGCAAGCATCGACGTCGCCAGCGCCACGCGACGCTGCGCTTCCTTCGCCTCGCGGTTCGGACGGTCGTGCAGGCGCGCGAATCGCTCCGCGGGGTCCTTCAGGAGGGTGAACGACGACGCCATGCCGGCGATGGCCTTCATTCCGTCGGCCAGCTTGACCTCCCTCTCCATGGCGTGCCAGTCGAGGCGCAAGCGCCGGGACTTGTCGACATAGATGTACTCGTACGCCGTCTTGTCGTTCTTCTCGTAGATGGCCTTCGTCACCTTGAGGTGCCCGGTGCCGAGGGCGGCGTCGTGCACGACGCTCCGGTCCTTGTAGCTGATGTGGATGCTGTTCCACACGTGCTCGTACGAGGAGTCGGCGGCGTGCGGCGAGATCAGCGTCACGGTCAGTGCCTGCTTGTATGACGTGCTGCCGAACGACTCCCAGGTGGCCGTGGACACGAACTGGAAGGTCAGTCGGTCGATCCAGCGCTCGCGGTCGTCCTTGTACCACTCCTCCTTCATCTTCTTCGGTACGCCGATGGTGGCGATGTCGTCGAGCGTGCGCACCTTGAGCGTGTCTGCACCAAAGAAGGCCATGGCAACGGTGGCTGCGGAAAGCGACGCGATGATCGCCAGGATCGTGGTGCGGCTCACGGGGCCTCACCTCCAAGCGCCGCGATCCGTTGGTCGCGTTCGTACGAGAGGGCGGCGCCTTCGCCACCGCTGGTCGCACTCGCGGCGTAGGCGTGCAACCAATGGATCGCGCGCTCCCGGGCGTGTGCGGCGAGCGCGTCGTTGCCCTCGCCGCGCAAGCGCGCGAAACGCAGCTCGTACAAGTACGCGAGTTGCGAGTATACACCGATGTGGTCGAGCGCGCGTTGGATCACCTGCTCGGCCTCCTCGAGCTGGTCCTCGCCTTCGAGCCGTACGGCCCGGGCCCACCAGTCGGGCTCCCCGTCCGTTGGAGCGGAGTGTTCGTGCGCGGAGTCCGTCGCCGGCGGGGCGTACCTCACGTCGACCGCCTCGGTGTTCGCCTTCCGCCGCAACTTCTTCAACGCCTCGTCCCGGCGCTCGCGCTTGCTGCGAGACGTTCGCGATGTCGAGGTGGTGTCGGGTTCCAGTTCCGGAGGATCCTCCGCGTACGTCCACACCTCGGGTTCCTTCTTCGGTGGACGTGGTGGCTCCGCGGCCGCCACGGGCGCGTCGTCAACGAAGGCGAACTCGACGCGATCGCCGGCAACCATCTCGCGCATGAGCTGCGCCGTCATCCCGTGCACCTGGTCGGGAGCGAAGGAGCCGAGTTGCTGCGCAAATGTGGCCTCGACGCTCGGCCAGATGTCCTGCGGCGCGAGGGCCTGGATGTTGAACAGGCGTCCCCCGTCCTCGAGGAAGAGCGAGCGAGAGCGCATCACGCCCATGTCGCTGGGTGCGGTCGCGTCGCACAACACGCACGGCACGCGGCCGATCCGCGCCTCGCGCATCGCGGACACGGTGAGGTTGTTCTGCGTGCAGAGATACTCGGCCCAGTCCTGCACCGTGCCGTCGTCGAACTTCGGGCGCGCCGCGACCGTGTAGAGCACGGCACCGTATGGTGCCATCGCGATCAGCAGGGGAACGAAGACCGTCGGGTTGCTGAAGTCGTAGTCCTCCGGCGGCAACGGCGTGATGATCCACCCGTCGGGGATCCGACAGGAGAATGCGAGCATCTCCTTGCCGGCATGCGAGATGTGGTGCGGCGCGAACGTCGTCACAGGTGGCCCCGGTTCTCCCGAATCAGCTCCCGACCCCGGCAGGTCGCCGGCGGGGTCGCGAGCGACAAAGGTACGCGACCCCGCGATGGGCGTCAGGTCCGTGGGCCGCCCGCGACCTCAGCGCGGCAGCACGGGGAGCACGACGTGGCTCGGGTACGCACGCGTATGGTGGATCCCCATGCGCCCCGGAACCGTGGTCGTCGCCCGCGCCTCGTCCCCGCCGGTGTTGGAGTTGGGGAAGGTGTAGTTCGCCATCGCATTCATGATGGCGATGCGGATGCGATGCCCACGCCGGAAGGTGTTGGCGATCCCCTTGATCCCGATGCGATAGGGCACAACGTCGGCCGGATTGCCGGAGAGCAACACCTCACGCGCGAAGTCCCCGTCGCCGGTGCGGTACTGCGGGGCGCGCAACTCGCGGAACCTCGCCCGCAGGCCGCCAAGCGTCAGCCGGTTGGACCGTCCGGCCGGATCCACATCGGACACGTGCACCCACCAGTCGGTGTCTTTCACGTCGGTCGAGGCGTGCAGCTCGACGAGGATCTCGCCCGCGATGGTGAGGTCCTGCTCGAGCGGCGCACTGGTGAAGGTGACGACGTCGTGCCGCGCCTCGAGGTCCTTCATGTCCCACTGGAAGGTCTGCACATCCTCCCAGCGCTGCATCTGCTCGAAGCTCATCCAGTTGGGCACCGGATCAGCCGGGTCGTAGGTGTAGCGATCCACCGGCTCGTCCGCGACCGGTGCCTCGCGCGTGAGGCGCCCGGAGGTGAACAACCGGTTGGCCTGCCCGTCGGAGTGGAAGTACCACCGTTGCGGCTCGGCCTCGCGCGGGGGCCACGCGGTGGCGGTGCGCCAGGCGTTCTCGCCTAACGTGAAGTACTCGACCCGGCTCCCGCCCACGGCGTCGCGACGCCCCTTGAGGTGGGCGTCGTACCACTGCTGCTTGCGCAGCCAGATGTCCTCGCGCACGGCGCCGAGCCCGTAGCTGTAGCCGTTGAGCCGCCGGTCCACGTTGTATCCGTGCTTCCACGGCCCGAGCACGAGGCGTTGTGGGGCCGTGCCGATGCGCTGCATCAGCGCCCAGTTGCTGAGCGTGCCCGGGAGGTCGTCGTCGAACCAACCGCTCACCTGGAACGTCGCCAGCTCGGGCCGCACGTTGCCGCGATGCCAGTCCTGGCGCTGCCAATACGCGTTGTTGGTCGCATTCAGCAGCTGCGCATCCCATGCCGGGATGTTTGCGCCCGTTCCATAGGTGTCGAGGTCGAGCAGGGGGCGATGGGCGAGCACCTCGGTCCACGTCTTCCCCGGGAGGAGGGGGCGGTTGTTCATGAAGAAGGCGTAGTACGCCATCCCCACGAGCAGGCCGCCACCGACATAGGGCTGGTCGGCGAAGGCGGTCCCCATGGAGACCTCGGGGATCAGGCACTTGAGCGCCGGATGTCCGCTCATCGCCGCGGTCCACTGCGTGTAGCCGAGGTACGAGCCCCCCTGCATGCACACCCCGCCAGTGCTCCACGGCTGTTGTGCGATCCAGTCGAGCGTGGCCTTGCCGTCGGCCGGCTCGTGCACCATCAGCTCGAGGTCACCTTCCGATCGGTTGTCCGGATCAGAGTAGCTCGTGCCGCGCGTTGCCTGGAAGACGACCGCATAGCCGCGCGCCGCGTAGTGCCAGAAGCCGTTGATCGATCCCGAGATGCCATAGGGCGACCGGACCAGGATGGTCGGGTACGGGCCGGGGGCATCGTCCGATGGCAGGTAGACGAGGGTGGCCAGGCGGACCCCGTCGGGCATGGGCACCATCTGTTTGCCTAACGCGCGATACCCGTACCGCGCGGGCGACAGCCCGGGCTTCTGCCACTCTGCGACCGTCGTATATCCCTCGTCGCCGCGCTGCACGAGGACGACATCGCGTGAGGGATCGATCGCGGCGACGAGCCGGTTGCGCGCGTCGAGGACGAGGTCCATCGGGAACGACGCGTCGCGGCGATGCCAGCGCGCCGCCGAGGGTGTGCGTGCGCGGGCCGGGCGCACATCGCGCCACCGTTCGTAGAGCGACCCCCGATCCGGCCACGCCACCACCTCGTGCCCGGACCAGCCGAGTCGCTCGATCCCGGCGATGCGGCCGGCAACATCCCGCAGCGAACCCCAGAGGAGGAATGCCGTATCGGTCGCGACGCCGGCCAACGGTACGGTGTGCAGCGCCCCCCAGCGATTCGACGCAAACCCCTTCTTGCGGATGGCATAGGAGGTGGGCGCCACCCGCAACTCGGCGACATGCACCCCGGCGATGTACGCGTCGAAGGTGCGCACCTGCGCGGCCGCATCCGGGACCCACGACCACACCAGTGCGGCTGCCGCGAGACTGGTGCGGCGACGGAATCGCCGCGTGGCCTGCATGAACGAGGTCACGATGGGCGCCGCGGGCGCGTGGGTGGCACCGGGGCCACCGGCACTTCCCGCAGGAACAACATCCTCCGCACGCGCCCGGAACCGACGGTGATCCCCGTCGCACGCCCCCGCGCGTCGCGCTGCACCTGGACCACGAAGCCCGTCCCGCTTGTGGCCTGGAACCGGTCGCGGAAGATCGGCGCCAGCCGCGTCGGCGGGAACTTGCGGCGGTGGAGCATGAGCGAGTCGCCGGTCGCGCGGAGTTCCCACGTCACCTCCAACTCGTCGCTGCGGTAGCGCCCCGCAAGCGCGGCGAGTTCGGCCGCGCTTGGTGTGGCCTCCTCGACGCGCCGGAAGATCGACGGCTCACCCATGCCGCTCCGGTAGCGCACGGTTCCCTCACCGAGGGTGCTCAGCGAGGCCGGGCCGGCCCCGAGCAACCATCGACCGGCGCCGCCTTCGCGCAGTGGCGTCGCCCCCGGTCCCACGCGCCACACGGCGAACCCCGAATCAACGGCGAGACGAGCGCTGGACTCGAGCGAGTCGCTCCAGTAGAGCCCCTCGCGTCCGGCCACCGACGCGGCCGCAACCCGCGCGGGAAGCGCCGGCTCGGCCCCGAGTTGGTCGGCCAGGTAGATGTCTGCCGCCTGCTCCGCGAGGCGTGTGGGATTCGCACCACCGGACGTGTTGCACAACACGGCCACGCCAGAACCGGTTTGCGGGAAGTTGAGCAGGTAGGAGCTGTAGCCGGGGTCGCCGCCGCTGTGGGCGAGTGTGGGTGCCCCACGGTAGGTGCCGACGACGATGCCTAACGCGTACGCCAGGGTATCACCCGTCGTGAGGACGCCGCGACGCGCGAGGGCTGCGATCGCTTCGCGACCGCCCACACGCCCCTCGGCGAGTTGTGCATGCCAGCGCGCCAGGTCCTCCACGGTCGTGAACAGGCTGGTCGCCCCGACGGTCGAATAGTTGGGGACGGTCTCCAGCCACCCGTTCGGGCCACGCGTGTACCCCCGCGTGCGTCCGGGGACGATCATGTGATTGTCGTCGTGGAAGTGGGTGTCGCGCATCCCCAGTGGACGGAAGAGCGCCGAGTCCGCGAATTCCCGCAGGGACTGGCCCGTCACGCGCTTCACGATCACCGCCCCGAGCGTGAACCCCGAATTGCTGTAGAGCCAGTCCGTGCCCGGCGCGAAGTTGAGCCCGTGCTGTCGTGGCAGGATGTCCATCACGTCCTGCTCGCTCACGAGGTCGTCGCCGAGGCGCCAGCCCGCCGTGATCAGCAGGTTCCACTGGTCGCGCATGCCCGACGTGTGGTTGAGCAGGTGCCGGATCGTGATCGGTCGGCTGTAGGACGGCAGCTCCGGGACGTACTTCCGGATGTCGTCCTCGAGCGAGAGGCGCCCGGCCCGGTCCAGCAGGACGAGGCTCATCGCCGTGAACTGCTTGGAGACCGACGCAACGTGGAAGATCGACCGCGGCGTGATCGCCAGCCCCTGCGCGATGTCCGACATGCCGTAGCCGCGGGCCGCGGCCACCGTCCCTCGGTCCACGACGGTCACCGCACATCCCGGGCGATCCACCCCCTGCTGCGCGGCGAAGATGGCATCGAGGCGCGTCGCGCGCGGATCACCCTGCGCGACGAGGGTTCCCACCGCAGAACAGGCCACCAGGGCCCCGACAACGACAGCCCGCATTACTTCCTCCCAAGGCGGGACAGCAGCCCGCCTAACGCGCCGGTGACCAGGGTGCTGCCTCCGGCAATGGTGATGTTCGCCAGCGGCACGTCGCCGAGGTATGTGGAGACCAGGCTGCCGAGTGCGCCGGCGATCCCACCGGCGATGCCGCCCGTGCGCGCGACGACGGCCGCGCCGGTTCCCACCGGCGTGCCTCGGCCGGCCAGCACACCGGTCACGAGTCCGATGAGGGTCCCGCCGATCGGAAAGAGCCCGGCAGCCTGCAATGAAGGTACGTAGTGGCCGAGGACCACCATGGCCACCTGCAACACGGTCCCCGCCCCGACGGCCCGACCCAGTGCACTGGTATTCATGCGATGCCCCTGAACGAGGAAATCAGACACTCCCACCGGCCGCGCTCGGCGTCAAGGATGCGCGCTTCCATCAATCCTGACGGTGGCGCACCTTGCAGGCGGCATGCGCATCCCCCGGTTCCTCATCGCCCTCGCCATCCCGGTCGGCCTCGGGATCGGCGCAATTGTGCCCTGGCGGGAGCAGTCGACGCTCCCGTGTGCCACTGGTGGCGGGCCGCTGGTGCCGAGCGCGGACCTCTATTGCATGGAACTCGTCGCGCGCCCCGAGGTGCCGGGGGCCGCGGGTACCGCAGAGCTGGGGCGCGCGGCGTCGCCGTTCGACGTGGCGCTCACCGCCGAGGGATCGCAGCGGTATGCGGTGACGCTCGACCTGCACGGGCTGCCAGCGCCGCAATCGTTAGGCCCGTACACCACCTACGTCGCCTGGGTGGCCGCGCCCTCGCTGGATCCCATCCGCAAGCTTGGCGAAGTGAAGAACGGGCGGACCGCCGTGGGTGAGGTGTCCTGGGACAAGTTCCTGGTCTTCGTGTCGGCCGAGCGATCGGCGACGGTGACGGAACAACGCGGGCGAATTGTCCTGCGAGGACTCTCGCCGAGCATCCGCCTGCAGCAACACGGGATGGACGTACCGGCGGGCGATCCCGCGGCGGCTCACGCCGGGCACGACATGGCGGCAATGGCAGGCGGGCGCCCGCAGTGGTTCATGCCCCCGCACCGGCCGCAGCAGCGCATGGTCCCGATGCCCGGCATCGACGAGTTGGTCCCCGCCGTGTCGCCGTTCCTTCCGCTGGCCGGGGCCGATGTGTCGGCGCTCCCCGAGGCGAAACCGCGGACCGTCGTGCGACTCGTGGATGGCGACACCTTCGACCTGACGGCGTCGCTCGTGCGTCGGACGATCAACGGCCGGCAGCTGGTGATGTACGCGTACAATGGCCAACAGCCCGGCCCGCTGCTGCAGGTGCGCGAAGGGGCAACGGTCGTGGTCCGGTTCCACAACGCGATCGACCAGCCCAGCGCCGTGCACTGGCATGGGGTGCGGCTGGAGAATGCGAGCGATGGTGCCGTCGGGGTGACGCAGGACGCGGTGCCGGCCGGCGGGTCATTCACCTACCGGGTGCACTTCCGCGACGCCGGCATCTATTGGTATCACCCGCATGTGCGCGAGGACATCCAGCAGGACCTGGGGCTGACGGGGAACATGCTCGTCGCCCCGCAGCGACCCGGCGCCTTTGGACCGACGCACCGCGAGGAGGTCCTGATGCTCGATGATCTCCTGGTGGGAGAACAGGGGCTCGTTCCGTTTGGCGAGGAGGCGCCGACGCACGCACTGATGGGTCGCTTCGGCAACCAGCTGCTCGTGAATGGGGAGACGCGGTACTCACTGTCCGCGCGTCCCGGCGAGGTGGTTCGCTTCTATCTCACCAACGTCTCGAACACCCGGACGTTCAACATCGGGATCCCCGGCGCGCGGCTGAAGCTCGTTGGAGCCGACGTGGGGCGGTACGAGCGCGAGGCGTGGGTGACCCATGTGAGCCTGGCGCCGGCGCAGCGGTACATCGTGGACGTTCGGTTTGCCACGCGAGGGCGCCACGTGCTGGTCAATCGCGTGCAGGCGATCGATCACATGGTGGGGAACTTCTTCCCCGAGGTGGACACGTTAGGCGTGATTACCGTGGCAGGAGCGGCGGCAACGCCGGACTACGCCGCGGCGTTCGCACGGTTGCGCACCAACCGGGATGTGGTGGACGACGTGGCGGCGTTCCGGCCGTGGTTCGACCGCGCCCCCGACCAGGAGTTGCTCCTCACGCTGCGGCTCGGCAACCTGCCGTATGCGCTGATGCAGATGATCCGGAAGGACGCGGCCTACGCACACCCGGTGGAGCTCAGCGGGACGATGCCGATGATGGACTGGCTCGCGACCTCGCACGATGCCACGTGGGTGATGCGCGACGTGGCCACCGGGCGCGAGAACATGGATATCTCGTGGCAGTTCAAGCTGGGGGACGTGGTGAAGGTGCGCATTGCCAACGACCGGTCGTCGTTGCACCCGATGCCCCACCCGATCCACCTGCATGGCCAGCGGTTCCTGGTCCTCTCGCACAACGGCGTCCCGAGTGCCAATCTTGTATGGAAGGACACGGTGCTGCTGCCGGTCGGCGACGTGGTCGACGTGCTGGTGGAGATGTCGAACCCGGGCAAGTGGATGATGCACTGCCACATCGCCGAGCATTTGCAGTCGGGGATGATGGGGGTGTTTGAAGTGAAGTAGAGATGGAGGACGGCAGACGGCAGACGGCAGACGGCAGACGGCAGTCAACCCGGGTGCGCCTGTCGCCGATGTGCACCGAGCAACCTGTGCTGCAGTGAAACCACGGAGACCTGGTCCATGAATGTTCAACGCTTGTTGGCCCTCATCACGCTCGCGACGCCGATGGCGCTCCACGCCCAACGGCCGGCGCTTTCCGATACCACGCGTGCGTACGTCTCGGTGGACGCGCCGGTCATCGCGATCACCAACGTCACCGTGATCGACGGCACGGGCGCGGGGCCCAAGGCGGACCAGACGGTGATCATCACCAACGGGCGAATCACCGCGGTGGGTGGTGCAGGAAACACGACGGTGCCGAGCGGCGCGCGAGTGATCGATGGAGCGGGCCACACGTTGATCCCCGGTCTGGTGGGGATGCACGACCATACCTTCTATACAACAGCGGCCGGGCGGCGCGCGCAGCTCAACACCAGCGCGCCGCGGCTGTACCTCGCGTCCGGCGTGACGACGGTGCGCACGACCGGCTCCATCTCGCCGTACTCCGAGATCTCGCTCAAGGACCAGGTGGAGAAGGGGAAGGTGCCCGGTCCGCGGATGCACATCAGCGGCCCGTACCTCACCGGCCCGGACGATGTCGTCGAGCGGATGCACATCACCACGCCGGAGCAGGCGCGCCGCGTGGTGAACTACTGGGCCGACGAAGGCGCGACCTGGTTCAAGGTCTACACGGAGATCAGCCGGGAGAACCTGCGGGCCATCACCGACGCCGCGCACAAGCGTGGGGTGAAGGTGACCGGGCACCTCTGCTCGGTGGGGTACAAGGAGGCCGTCGAGGCGAACATCGACGCGCTCGAACACGGGCTCATGGCCAACCTCGAGTATGTCCCGGGCAAGCAGCCCGATCGCTGCCCCGGCCTCGACCGCAACACGTACCTCAAGCTCGACGTGAACGGCGCCGACGCGCAGTCGACCTTCAAGGCGATGATCGCGAAGGGCGTGGCCATGACGTCGACGCTCGCGGTGTACGAGATCTCCGTCCCCGGGCGCCCGCCGCTCGATCCGCGCGTGATCGAGGCGATGAGCCCGGACGTGCAGAAGGAGTACATGGCGACGCGCGAGCGGCTCGCCGGCCAGGCGACCACCAACACCGCCTCGTTAGGGATGCTCAAGAAGGCGATGGAGTACGAGGTCGCCTTCGTGAAGGCGGGTGGCCTGCTGGCTGCGGGGGTGGACCCGACGGGGAACGGCGGCGCGTTGCCGGGTTACGGCGACCAGCGCAACTATGAACTCCTGGTGGAGGCGGGTTTCCAGCCCGGCCAGGCCGTGCAGGTCATGTCCGCGAACGGTGCCAAGGTGCTCGGCGTCGACAAGGACCTCGGCACGGTGAGCGTGGGCAAGGTCGCCGACCTCGTGCTCGTGCGTGGTGAGCTGGCGCGCGATCCCCTCGCGATCCGCAACGTCGTCACCGTCTTCAAGGGCGGCGTGGGCTACGACTCGCAGAAGTTGATCGGGTCGGTGAAGGGGCTCGTGGGGATTCGTTAGGCTGCCGCAGGGGCGGGGCCGCCTCCCTGGCGGCCCCGACGATGGCTCAGCGACGCTCGGCGCCGACCATCAGCGCGTTGAAGAGGAACTTGAAGGTGCCGTGTGGCTGCGCGCGCCACAGGATCTGCGGGCCAAACAGGAGCACGCGTCCCTTGCCCACACGCGCCTCGACGGCGGCGACGCCGCCCTCGAGGTACCGCTCGCCCCACGCCCAGCCCGAACGCAGCGGTGTCGCCGTGTCGAACCAGGCGATCGGGGTCACCCCTCGCGCGGCAGCATCGGCACCGAGCTTGAAGACCGGGCTGTCGTCAAAGAACACATCGACCTCGCCGGGCATCCCCGCCGCTGCGGCGTGCGTGGTATCGACGCGCACGCGATGCAACGACCCCGGTGAGTAGAAGGAGGTGCGCGGGAGCGGCTTCCCGTTCTCCGCGAGGTGATCCTCGACAGGCAAGCGGAGAAAAGCCGCCAGGTTGACGGCGGACTCGCCGATCGCGACGACCGTGCCGCCACCTTCGACAAAGTCCCGCACCCGAGGCAGCGTGGTGTCGGCGCTCACGCGTCCTACATGCCCGCGGTATTCCTGCGGAAGGTCGGGAATCGGGACGTCAGCCTGCCGTGGCGGGCCCGCGGGAATCGCACCGTCCACGAAGACGAGCGCGTCGAACGATGCCCCGAGGTTGCCCGCGTTGAGCTGCTGGGCAAAGACCCGCGTGAACGGATACTCGAACTGCTCGAGGATCCAGCGTGTCCATCCCGAGGGCATCGAGCCGCCGTACTGGTCCCACAGGCCAATGCGTGGCGCGCGAAGCGCGACCGAGGGCGCCGAAACACGGGCGCGTGTCCCCGTCACGGGAACGCCCTGCTCCTGCGCCACGCGCGTCAGCAGTGCGCGTGTCGTCGCGCGCGCGCGCACGTGGATCGTCCCTGCCGGCCACGTCGTCCCGTCCACCGTCACCGGGGCGCTGAGCACGGCGACGGGTTCACCGGCCGCGAGCAGGCGATTGGTCGCGATCACCGTGTTGTTGACCCGACGGTCCAGCAGGTAGCTGGTGGCGTTAGGCGCCCCGGCGATCGTGGCGCTGGGCATGGGGAGGTTCCAGGCCTCCACCGGGTCGAACGGTCCGGTGAAGTCCTCGAGGAGGCGGTCGTAGCGCACCCCCATCTGCATGGCGAGGGTCCACCCTGCGTTGTCGTAGGGCGGTGTCGGCGGCCCGCCGGGGACGGGGAAGACGTCGGGGTGCACCTGCGGTTCGAACATGTCGATGACATGCGGGCGAAACGCCTGTGCGGTCTTCACGACGAAGCTCCCCGCCGGGTACTCCTTGCCCTGCACGGCAAAGGTGCTGCGGGCCCGGAGGATCGTGATCCCCGTCTCGCGGAGCGCGTTGATGAACTTCGTCGCCGTGGGAAAGTCGGGCTGGTTCGCCGGGATGATGTACCCGCGCGGGTCGCGCAGCTCGGGGCGCCGCAATTCCGCCCATGCGGCGGCCTCGGCCTGTGCGCCGCCGCTCCCCAAACGTTGTGCGGCAACGGCCAGGCGCTTCGGGTTCATCGTCCAGGTATCCTGGCTGCCGCGTTCGATAGAGTTGCGACCCATCCGGTAGATGCCGAACAGCAGGTTCTCGCGCATGCGCGAGGCGTAGTCGAGCACCGCTCGGTTGAGCGAGATGGAGTAGTCCACGGACTGGCGCAGGTGCCACGGTCCGGGCGGGACCGGATACGCGAGGTCCGCCCCGGGCAGCTGGCGCTGGGCGACGAACGGGATGCGCATGGGCGTGGGGCTCCCGATCATCTCGGTCAGCAGCGCGATGGTGTTGTGAAAGGCGGCCGTGTTCCGGATCCCGCCGTTCCACCAGCCATCGTACGGGCCGCCGGAGCGCATGGTGGCGCCCGGCTTGCCTTCCACGGCCAGGCGCGTGTGCATGGCGGCCCCCAACGATTGGAAGCCGAGCACCATGATCGGGTCGAGGTTGTAGTTGTAGGGGTCGCGCAGCGGGGGCGACCAGACCACGGTGCCCGCGGGACCCGACTGGTGGTGGTTGTACAACACCTGCGGGAACCACTGGTGGTACAGGACCCGGTTGATGTTCTCCGTCTCGGCCTGCGTGGACGCGAAGAAGTCGCGGTTGTTGTCGTGGCCGATGTACTTCTGGTAGAGGCGCGGGATGCCGGCGAGCGAACGCTGGGTCGGGTCGCTGCGCCGCATGTACCAGTCGGCGACGAGGTCGTTGCCGTCCGGATTGGCGTGCACGAACAGGATGATGACGTCGTCGAGCAGGCGTCGGGTCTCGTCGTCGTTGCGGCTCACCATCTGGTAGACCATTTCGCCGAGCTGCTGGGCGCCGAGGGTCTCGGAGGCGTGGAGGCCGCCATCGATCCAGACCACGGCCTTGCCTTCCCGCGCGAGGGCACGTGCCGCGTCGTCGGTGAGCCCCTCGGCGAGCGCGAGGCGTCGCGCGATCGACTGGTAGCGCTCGAGCTGGCGATGGTTCTCCGGCGACGTGACGATCGCCATGAGATGTGGCCGACCCTCGGCGGTCTTCCCGATCTCGCGCACCACCATGCGATCGGATTCGCGGTCGAGCCGAGCCCAGTAGTCCGCGATCTGGTGGTAATTCGCGAGGAAGTAGTCTTCGCCGAAGTCGTGCCCGAAGGCCTCACGCGGGGTGGTGATGCGTCCCTGGGCGTTGAGGGTCGTGGCGAGGGCCGACGCGAGAATCGCGAGCCGGCGCAGGTGGCGCAGTGCGGGAGTGGGTCGCATGCGGCCAATGTGTGACCGGGTGCCAGTTGCCGGAAGAACGAGGCGCCGGTGCGTGTCGGGCGTTGCCCGGCCGCGAATGGTGCAGGGCGGCCCCGTCCGTTCAGCCGGGCGGGATCGTGCTCGGCGGCGTGGCTGGGGCCGTGATCGAAGGGCGCGGTGCGTCGAGCAGGCGACGGACGGCGAGCTCCAGTGAGGCCGGTGCGAGTGGTCCAATCACCGCGTGCCGGACGACCCCCGCGCGATCGATGAGGAACGACGTTGGATACCCACGCACGCCGCCGAAGGCGTTGGCGAAGGGGCTCGGCACAATCGCCACCGGGTACGTGATCGAACGTTCGCTGAGGAACGTGCGCACGTCGGCCTCGGGGCCCTGGTCCACGGAAAGGCCCACCAGGGTGAACCCGGCCGCGCGATGTCGCTGGTACATCGCCTCGAGCAGTGGCATCTCCGCGCGGCACGGCAGGCACCACGTGGCCCAGACGTTCACGAGGATCACCTGCCCGCGGAGCGAATCACTGCCGATCTCGTGGCCCTCGAGGGTGCGTGCCGACCAGGTCGGGATGAGGTTCGTCCCCGAATCCCACCCCACCAGCGCCCCGATGTGCGGCAAGGCGCGCGGGCCAGCCAGGACGATCAGGAGGACCGTGATGACGTTTCCGAGGATGCGGAAGACGCGCTGACGCGATGTGGCGGTGCTCACGTGGTGAAGTCTAAAGACCCTGACGCTGCCGACGATGGCCGCTAGCTTTCCGCCCGACTGCCATCCGGGTTTGCCCATGCGCCTCGTTGCCCTGCTCGTCGCTGCCTTCCCGCTCGCCCTCGCGGCGCAGACCAACTACGACACCGTCCAGGTGCGTCCCGT
>JAEUJK010000355.1 GCA_016794735.1 Gemmatimonadota bacterium
TGCCGCTTGTCGATCGATGACGCGTCGTGGTCGATCCGACTCATCGCCGCCGGGGCAAACCTGCGCTCGCGCGTGCTCGCGCTGCCGTACGGGGACCAGGGGCTGCTGATCACCCGCGCGCAGCTCGACGCCGTCGGGGGCTACGAGGACATCCCCCTCATGGAGGACGTCGCGCTCGCCCTCAGGCTCCGTCGCGACAATCCCATCCGGCTCCTCCGCGACGTCCCCATCCACGTCTCCGCTCGACGCTGGCGGCGTGACGGCCCGTGGCGACGCACCGCGCGCAACCTGCTCCTGCTCGCACGGTACCTCGCGGGCGCCGACCCGCGACGCCTCGCGCGCGCCTACCGCGCCGCTGTCACCAGTTAGGCCTGCGCCGGGGTCACCCGCGGCGTGGCGACATACAGCACGTGCATGGGGCCGTTCGAGCGATGCGCACGCACCCGCTCGGACTCCACTGTCAGCCCGCCACGCTGCAACGCCCCCACAAACGCCCGATCCTCCCCCACCGACCAGTAGGCAATCCGACCGCCGGGACGCAGCGCCGCCACCGTCAACGCGACACCGCCCGCCGCGTACAACGGCCGGTTCTCCGTCATCAGCAAGCCATCGGGCCCGTTGTCCGTGTCCAGCATGATGCCGTCGAAGGCCCCGGGATTGGCGCGCAGCACGTCGTTCACGTCGGCCTGCACCACCTCCACGCGCGGGTCGGCGAGCGCCTCATTCGACAAGCCATATCCCGGGTCCGCATTCCACGCGATCACCTCCGGCACCAGCTCGGCGACCACCACGCGGGCATCGGCCGGGAGGTGATGCAGCGCGGCACGCAGGGTGAAGCCGAGTCCCAGGCCACCAATCAACACGCACGGATTCGTGGCCTGCGCGAGTGGCTCGCACACGATGGCGGCGAGCCGGTCCTCGGACTGGTGCCGCCGTGTGGACATCAGCTCGATGCCATCCGCGCGAATCACGTACGACCCGTCGTGGCGGCACAACTCCAACTTCGTGCCATTGGGGGTGTGCGCGAACGCGAGTCGCTCGAACGGCTTCATCGACAATGTCTCCTGGGCGAACTAGTAGAGCGCGGTGACCGCAAAGCTATTGTCCCGCAATGTACCCAGGGCGTCGCGGCACTCCACACGGGCCTGGGCCGTCCCCGGCACGGGCGTCGTCAGCGCCACCACGCGACACGCCACCGTCGGGTTGGCCACCGACCGCGTCGCGGACACGACAAACGCGGGATAGCGATTGCTGGTGAACCCGGGCGGCGTGACGCGCACCGAGTAGGTCCCCGTCGCGGGCTTGTTGATCGCGGGCGCCACGGCACCGCCGGTGGCCGCCACCGTCCCGTCCGCGAGGATGTTGGCGTCCGCTCGCGGAATCAGGTCGCGGCCATTCAGCATGACCAGCGCACCGGTGCGGGATCGGGTCCGGGCACCGAGCGCCGACATGCAATCGAGGTCGATGCCTCGCGTGGTCCCGGCACCCACCAGTGAGGTCGTTGCGCAGGCGAGTCCCGGACTCTGCGACACCGGGTGCCACACGTCGTACCCCACCGACATCGGCCCCAGCTGCACACGATAGGTGTCCGTTGCCAATCGTGTCGCGGTCGCGGTGCCACCACCCGGGACATAGGTGTTCCCGGTCGTCGCCGCCGTGGAGTCCACCACCTCGGTGAACGCCCACGGGGTCGTTGTGTAGTTGGAGCCGAGCACCACCACGAGGAACGGCCGCACCTGCGGCGAGCCATCGGGCGCGGTGCACGAGACATCGAGGCCGAACACGTCCCCAACCGTCTGGTTGAATGGCCCCGAGTACCGCGACGTCACCAGGCACCCGCCCGACGCAGCCCCCATCGGCCGCACCAACGGGAGGATCGGCTCCGCCGCCGCCGAAAGCCGGAGGCCATGGAACAGGAGGCGCCAGTTGCCGGGCGACTGGCGTTGCAGGGTGACCTGCCCGCCCGCCGACGAATAAACAAACTCTGTGGTGTCGTGGGCGAACGGTGGCAGCTGTGCCAGGGTGTCGCCCACGTACGCGTACGCAAAGCGTGGCCGCCGTGCGACCGACGTGAGCGTCACTGAACTCGAGCGCCCACCGGAACTTGCGGTCACCACGGCCGCGCCCGTCGCCACCAGCTCGACGCTCGCCACGTTCCCCGTCGTCGTCACGACCGTCGCCACCTGCGCGTTCGACACCGACCACGTGACGGCCCGCGAGAGCGATCCCCCGTTGCGGTCCAGCGGCTGCGCCTGGAGCAGCACCGTCGTCCCCGCGTCCACCGTGCGACTGCCCGGCGTCATCGCGATGGTCGCAACGCCCGGCGGTGTCACCGTCACCACCGTCGAACCACTCCGTGCATTCGCCGACGCGGTGATCGTTGCCGTTCCGGCGCGAATGGCACTCACCAGCCCCGCGCCATTCACCGTCGCCACCGACGCATCCGACGACGACCAGTTCGGCGTGCCCGGGACCGTGTTCCCCAGTGAGTCGCGCGCGACCGCCACGAGTTGGAGCGTGGTGAGCGCCTCGACGCTCGGCGCCACCGGCGTGACCGACATGGAGAACACCGGCCCCGGCACCACCGTCAGCGCGGCGTCGCCGCTGCGCCCGCCCGCGGCCGCGGTGATTGTCACCGTGCCAGGCGCGACTCCCGTCACCTGCCCGGTTTGCCCGACCGTCGCCACGTTAGGCGCACTGGTCGACCAGGTGACCGCGAGCGTCCCGCAGTTCTGCTGGACGACCCCCACCGTGAGGTCGAGCGTTCGCCCAGCCTGGACCGACGCGGTCGCCGGGGCCACGCTCACCGACTGGACC
>JAEUJK010000364.1 GCA_016794735.1 Gemmatimonadota bacterium
CGCGCCTGGGACGCCGTGTGGGGATCGGCGGTCACGGTGGACTCGCTGGGCTGGGTCGCCGAGCTGCGCATCCCGCTGTCGCAACTCCGGTTTCGCGCAAACGATGCGGCGCAAAGCTGGGGCGTGAACTTCCAGCGGCGCCGCGTGCGGACGAACGAGGAGTCGCACTTCCAGCTCGTCTCGCGGCTGCAGCGCGGGATCGTGTCGCAGTTCGCCACGCTCACGAACGTCGTCGCGCGGAGTGCGCGTCGCGTGGAGCTCCGCCCGTACGCGTTAGGCTCCGTGTTCCGCGGCACCGCGGAAGCCGGGAACCCGTTCCGGACCGGTCGCGACAACGGGTCGCGCGGTGGACTCGACGTACGGCTGGGCATCGGCGGCCAGTTCACCCTCGACGCCACGATCAACCCGGACTTCGGCCAGGTCGAGGCCGACCCGGCCATCATCAACCTCTCGGCCTTCGAGCAGTTCTTCGAGGAGCGTCGCCCCTTCTTCGTCGAGGACGCGAAGATCTTCGACTTCACGCTCTCGGGTGGCCGGAACCGGCTCTACTACTCACGCCGCCTCGGCCGCTCCCCACGCGGGAGTGCGCCGAGTGGCACGTTGTTCTCCGACGTCCCGTCGGCCACCAACATCGTGGGCGCGGCCAAGCTGACGGGGCGCACGCAGACCGGGCTCTCCATCGGCGCACTCGCGGCGATCACCGAGGATGCCGACGCGCGGGCCTTCCTGGGGGATTCGGTCCCGACGCGCAGCTACCTCGTGGAACCGCGCGCCGAGTATGGCGTGCTCCGCCTGCGCCAGGACTTCAACGGCGGCGCCTCGACGATCGGGATGATCGGCACCGCGTTGCGCCGCGAGCTGCCGGGCGATGGTGCGTTCCGGTTCCTGCCAAGCAGTGCGTGGAATGGCGGGATCGACTGGGAACACCAGTGGAAGAACCGCGAGTGGGCGTTCTTCGGGTACTTCTCCGGGAGTCATGTCCGCGGCGACTCGGTGTCGATGATCCGCATCCAGCGGGCGAGCAATCATTTCTTCCAGCGCCCCGACGCGCGGATGCTCTCCGTGGACTCGACCGCGCGCAGCATGTCCGGCTTCGACTGGCGCATGTCGATCGACAAGCGACGCGGCAAGCACTGGACGGGATCGGTGTGGGCGGCGCAGGTGTCGCCGGGCTTCGAGATCAACGACGTCGGCTTCAGCACGCGGCAGGAAGTGCTCGACGGCGGGGTGCGGGTGTCGTACCGCGAGATCGTCCCAAACTCGGTGTTGCGCAGCTACAACTTCAACGTCAGCACCTTCCACAACTGGAGCCACGATGCGGTGGCCGGCCCGTTCTCGCCGGACGCCTGGGGACGCGCGCACGTTGGCGGGTCGGTGAGTGTCCAGGGGAACGTCGAGTTCCTCAACTTCTGGCGCATCGAGACCAACATCTCATACCGGCCGGAGCTCAATGACCGCGCCGGCACGCGCGGCGGACCACTCATGCTGAACCCCCGGTCCGTGGAAGGCCGCATCTCGTTGAACACCGACCGCCGCCGTGCCCTCAACTTGCGCCCCGGGATCAACCTCGAGACCGGCGCCATGGGGGTCGGGAGCGAGGCCTCGTTCAGCCTCGGGATCGGGTGGCGCCCCAGCGCCCGCGTCGAGCTGGACGTGGAGCCCCGGTATCAGCGCTCGACCATCGGCGCACAGTACGTGGGGACGAGCACCGCGCTCGCCTATGCCCCCACCTTCGGGTCGCGATACCTCTTTGGCGAAGTGGCCCGCCGCGAGCTGAGCTTCCAGACGCGGCTCAATGCCGCCTTCTCCCCCACCGTCTCGTTCCAGCTGTTCGCGCAGCCCCTGCTCTCCTCGGGCGATTACTCCAACTACAAGCAGCTGCTGCGTCCGGAGTCGTTCGACTTCGACACCTTCGCGGAAGGGACGCCGCCGCTGGTGGCCGGGGGAACAGCGTGCCGGTCCGGCCGGACCTGCGTGGACGGGAACGATCGCCGCCTGTTCGACTTCAATGGCGACGGCACGGTGGACTACACGGTCTCCGAGCAGGACTTCAACGTGCGCTCGCTGATCGGCAATGCGGTCTTCCGCTGGGAGTATCGCCCGGGGTCGACGATGTTCCTCGTCTGGCAGCGACGCCAGCGCAGCGAACTCGCGCGCGGTGACTTCTCGGCGCGACGCGACCTGGCCGAGCTGTGGCGCGCGCCGACGGACAACACGTTCCTGCTCAAGTTCAGTTACTGGTTCCCGCTGTAGGCGCTCGTCAGCCGCCGCAGGGGTGGCGTGTTGTGTGGCGCCTCCGGGCTGGGCGACGTAGAATCCCCGCTCCCCTCCGCACGTCGACCCTCTCCCTGGAACCCTGAATGACGAACGCAGCTCCGGCGATCAACGCCACGAACCTCGGCTGTTCGATCACCTGCAAGGATCTCGACGCCTCCATCCGGTTCTACCGCGATGGCATCGGCTTCGCCGTGTTGAACACCTACGAAAACGAAGGCAAGGTGGTCGCTGCCGTGATTGGCGCGGGTGAATGCCGGATCGTCCTCAACCAGGATGACGGGAAGCTCGGCTGGGACCGCATCAAGGGTCAGGGCTTCTACCTCCAGATCAATGTGGCCACCCCCGCCGATGTCGACGCGGCGGCCGCCCGTATCGCTGCGGCCGGGGGCAAGCTGCTGAGCGAGCCTGCCGACCGTCCGTGGGGTGTGCGCATGTTCCCGTTCAACGACCTGGACGGCTTCAAGCTTGGCGTCTCGACGCCGCTGGCTGGATAGAACGACACGACGCACCGTTCGACGCGACGCGGCGATGCCCCAGGTATCGCCGCGTCGTTTTTCATCCCTCGGCCCAGCCTGTCACGCAGCGATACATCCCCGCCGGACGGAATGAGCCAAGTCGATACGCCCCTTACGTTTGCGGCCCTTCGCGTGGCGTGATTCCCGACGCAGGATGCGCCGAATGCCGGACGCTCTTCCACGTCGTTCGGTGCGGTATTTCCTGCCGTCAGCTTCCTTTCCCCGAGGGCCCCATGACGTACCGGAAATTCCTCGTCGCGACGGCGTGTGTTGCGGCCTTTGTCGCATGCACGGACGAGCGCGACGCCGTGATCGCCGAGCGCATTACAGCGCCGGACGCCGCGCGTGACATCACCCCATCCGCAGGCGCCACCACCGCGTGGTACCAGGTACCCGGCGGCGTGGCCGTGGCCAATGACGCGGCGGACAACGTGTACACCGCACGCTGGGACTACAACCCGGCCGGCGACATCTACCTCGCCAAGCGCGACGTGAACGGGACGTTGCTGTGGGAGGTGCGGTACGACAACGTCGACGGCACGCGCCACGAAGTGGCCACATGGGTGGAGACCGATCCGAGCGGCAACATCTACGTGAGTGGCACGATCCGGTCCGGGTACTCGAGCCCCGTGAACGCGAACAGCCTGCTGATGAAGTTCGCACCTAACGGGCAGTTGCTTTGGCGGCAGGTGTACGGCACGCCGTTCGACGGCTCATCCACGCGCAAGGTCCTCGTCGACGCCGCAGGGGCGGCCTACGTCTTCGGCATCGGGGTCTCGCCCACGGGCCAACGCACCAGCGTACGGAAGTTCAACCCGGACGGCAGCACCGCATGGACCTGGTTCGATCCCGCAGGGATCGGCTTCCCGCACAACATCAAGTGGGGTCGGGATGGCAACCTGGTGATCGCCGCGCGCTCGGTCTTTGGCATCATCAACGGATACGCCAAGGTTGACCAGAACGGCACGACGTTGTGGACGCTCGCCGGCATCCAGAGCATGACCGTCGGCGACATCGCCGGTGATGCCGCGGGGAATTCGTTCATCGTGAACGCCAATCCCACCACGGGGAGTGGCAGCTTCCTGCGCAAGCTCGGCCCGACGGGCGTGCAGATCTGGCAGCGTGGGAGCCCGGTGGGTGCGCAGCGCGTGGAGGTGGGCAGCGACCAGGCCCCCGTGATCGCCGGGTACCCGTCCACCGGGTTCGGGGCGGCGTTCGCCAAGTTCGACGCCAACGGCAACTTCCTCTGGAACAACCTGGACGCGGACGGCCCGAGCACCAACCTGCTCGCGCACGGCATGTTGATGCTCGACGCGGCGAACAGTGCCTACCTGGCCGCGAGTGACATGTCGCAGATGGGTGTGGTGAAGGTGCTCGCCAACGGCACCGCGGACTGGATGCTGCTCATCCCGTTTGGGTATGCCGTGGACCTCGCGTTCGGCCAGCAGCAGCGGGTGTTCGTCACCGGTGGTGGAACGGTGGCGCGCATCGACCAGCAAGCCGCACCGCCACCGCCAACCAACACGCCCCCGGTCGTGACGATCACGCCGACGACGGCGACGACCATCCCGGTCGGTGGTACCTTCGGCGTGCAGGCGACCCTGGTCGACCCGGATGTGGGTGATGGACCGTGGCCGTTCACGTGGCGCTGGAACACGGGAACCACCACCGGGACGTGGACGGCGCCAGGCACGCTGACGGCCACGCGCACCTACACGCGGGCTGGCACCTATCGCGTGGCGATGATCGTGACCGACGCCCGTGGGGCCGTGGATACCTCGAATGTCATCCGCGTGACCGTGCGCTAGGCGTCGCCGACAGTCGTCGCGTGGTGCCGAGGGGGACGAGCCGTTGCGGCTCGTCCCCTTCTTCTCGTCAGGCACATCGACACTGCTCACCTCCACGCATCATCCCCTCGTCCCGCACTGCTGGGACATGCGACCGGCCCAGGTGTGATTGCAGTGCCGCATTCCGCGGCAGCGTGATGCCATCGCGGCACCGCGCCTCTCTCACAGGGAGCCGTCCTCATGCATGTTCCTCGTTTGTCGCATTGGTCCTGGCGGGCGTTCGCGCTTGCCCTCGCGCTCAGCAGTCCCGTGCGCGCACAAACTGGCGGTACCATCACGGGTCGCATCACCGACCGCGCCACCGGTGCCCCGCTCGCGGATTCGCGGGTGCTGGTCGTCGGCACGACGCTCGAGACCATCACCAACGAACGTGGCGAGTATCGCCTGCTCAACCTCCGGCCCGGTCGCGTGCAGCTGTCGGCGATGCGCATCGGGTACCGCGCGGCGTCCGACACGCTGCAGCTGACGGCGGGCCAGACGGCCACGCGCGACTTCGCCCTCACGGCCGCACTGACCACGCTCACCGACGTGGTGGTGACGGGCACGGTCGGGAACCAGGAACGCCGCGCGCAGTCGGCCGTCGTGGCCAGCATCAGTGCGGGCGACATCAAGGCCGCGGCACCGATCAATACGGTCAATGACCTCCTGCAGTCGCGCGTCGCCGGGGTGTCGGTGAACGCCGCCTCCGGCCAGGCCGGTTCCTCGCGCTCCATCCGCGTGCGCGGCCCGGCATCGATCTCCCTGGCGAACCGCCCCATCGTCTTCATCGACGGCGTGCGCGTGGTCGAGACGTCCTCGAACCTCGGGACGGGCGGGCAGATGACCGATCGGCTCAACGACCTCAACCCCGACGACATCGAGTCCATCGAGGTCGTGAAGGGTCCGGCCGCGGCCACGCTGTTCGGCGCGGACGCGTCCACGGGCGTGATCCAGATCATCACCAAGCGCGGGCGCGTGGGATCGAACTCGTTCCAGCAAACGCTCCGCAGCGAGTACGGCACGGTGGACCGCAACTTCGACCCGCCGAGCAACTACGGTGCGTGCACGGCGGCCCTGGTCGCCGCCTCCAGCACCAACCCGCTCTGCCGCGGCAAGACGGTCGGGACGATCGTGAGCGACAACCCACTCCTCCGCACCAGCGCCTTCCGCCAGGGGTCCGACCTCCTCCTGGGATGGAGCGGTCGCGGCGGTGGCCAGAACTACGGCTACTTCCTCAGCCTCGGTGCCGATCGCAACCTTGGCGTGCTGCCGAACAATGAATTCAAGCGGTACAGCGCGCGCAGCAACTTCAACTTCATCCCGACACCGACGTTGACCGTCGAGGCCGGGATCCAGACGCTGCAGTCGACGTCCCTGATCCCGGACAACGACAACAACATCTACGGCTACCTCGGCGGCGCCCTGCTCGGTTCCCCGCTGACGCGCCGCGATGATGGGGCCGCTGGCCAGGATGGGTGGTTCGGCTTCGCCCGCCAGGTGCCGGCGATCTCCGCCATCGATAACAACGTCACCACGCGCCGCAACATCCTCACCGCCAGCGGCACCTACCTGCCCGCTGCCTGGTTCAAGAATCGCGTGACCCTCGGCGCGGACCTGCTGCAGGACGAGGCCACGCGGTACTTCCCGCGGAACGCCGTCGGACAGTACGCCGGCCTGCTGAACACCGGTAACAACACGCAGACCCGGCTCAACGCGCAGCGGTACACCGCGGACTATATCGCCGACATCAACCGTCGTTTCCTCTCCGACGACCGGTTGCAGGTGAACCTGTCGCTCGGCGCGCAGGCGATTGTCACGCGCACCGACTCGCTGGCTGCCACCGGCCAGGGCTTCACGACCAACAGCTCCAACGTGATCGGGTCGGCGTCGACCACGACGTCCAACCAGCAGTTCAATGAAACGCGCCAGGTGGGAGCGCTCGGCCAGCTGCAGCTCGGCTGGCGCGATCGGCTCTTCCTCCAGCTCGGCGCACGGTACGACGACTTCTCCGCGTTCGGCACGGAGACCGATCCCATCTTCCTGCCCAAGATCGGCGCGTCGTGGGTCGTGAGCGACGAATCGTGGTTCTCGCCGCTGGCCGACCTCTTCGGCTCGTTCCGGCTGCGTGCCGCCTACGGCACCACCGGTCGTGCGCCGCTCCCGGGCGCCGCGCTGACCACGCTGGCCTCGGCGCCTAACGCCGTGGGCAGTGGACAGGCCATCGTCAGCGAGCCGGGCGCCGTCCCGCTCAACCCCGGCAACGAGAAGTTGCGCCCGGAGAAGGGCACCGAGTTCGAGGCCGGCGTCGACATCACGATGTTGCGCGATCGCGTGCAGCTCGAGTTGGGGTACTTCGACAAGCGCAGCCGCGACGTGTTGCTGCAGCGGCCGTTGCCGCCGTCCCAGGGCTTCCTCGCCAACCCGTTCGTCAACATCGGCGAAGTGCGCAATCGCGGTTGGGAAGTCGCCTTGAACGCCGCGCTGTTCCGCTCGCGCAACTTCGAGTGGGAAAGCCGCCTCGCGATGAACACGCTCGACAGCAAGATCGTGAGCCTCGGTGAAGTGGCGCCGTTCAATACGCTCAACCGCTTCACCCCGGGGTTCCAGCCGGGCGCGTTTGTCTCCAAGCGCATCAAGTCGCTCAACGAGCAGACCGGCGTGGTCACCGTGGCCGACACCTTCGAGGTGGTCGGGAACCTGTGGCCCACGCTCGAGGCCGGGCTCACCAACACGGTCACCCTGTTCAAGAACCTGCGCTTCGTCGCGCTGGTCGACACCAAGCAGGATTTCGTCCTGTTCAACAACGCGGACTTCTTCCGCGAGACGCAGGTGGTGCGCTCCAACCGGCGCCTCGACCCGACCGTCCTCTCCGCGCGCGAGCGGCTGCGCCGGTACGGCAACCCCAACGCCGGCCAGCCGGCGTTCGTGCAACTCAACGGCCAGTCGACCACCGTCGACGAGGTGCGGGACGCCTACCTGCAGCCGGGTGACTTCATCCGCCTGCGCGAGGTCTCGGCCACGTGGACGGTGCCGCGTCGCTTCGCTGGCGCCTGGGGCCCGGTGAATGCCGCCTCGATCGGCATTGCGTTCCAGAACCTCGGGTTGTGGACGGACTACGAGGGCTTCGACCCCGAAGTGGTCTCCGCGGCCAACAACGACTTCAACCGGACGGACTTCTTCACGCTGCCGAATCCCCGGCGCGCCCTCGTCCGCGTCAACCTCTCCTTCTGATCCCATGTCCACATACACCACCTTCACGCGACTCGCGGCCGGCGCCCTGTGCGCCGGTGCGATGGCGTGTTCCGACTTCCTGTCGGTCGACAATCCCAACGTGATCGATGCCGACAACATCGATCCGGTGGCCGACGCCACCACACTGGCCAACTCGGCGCAGCAGAACTTCGCCGCCGCATTCGGCTGGTCGATCATGTACCAGTCCTGGTTCACGGGAGAGTCCCAGGTCGCCGAGACCTTCCCGACACGCAACGAGTTTGGCCGACGCGACGTGCAGCAGAGCAACGGCAACCTCAATGCGGACCTGTGGGCGACGTTGAGCACGGCGGCCGCCTCGACCCAGCTCGTGCTGCAGCTGGAGCTGCCCACGCCGACCACCAACCTGAACTACCTGCGGAGCGCCCTCTGGCGCGGGTATTCGTTCGTGCTCATGGCCGAGACCTTCTGCAGTGGCACGGTCGACGCCGGTCCGGAGCTCACCACGGCCAACATGAACGACTCGGCGGTGGCGAACTTCACGCGCGCCATCACGATCGGGACGGCCAATGCCGGCACGGAAGCGGTCGCCCTGGCCAACGCCGCGCGGGTCGGGCGTGCGCGCGCGCACCTGCAGGCGGGACGCAAGCCGCAGGCGCTGGCGGACGCGAACTCGGTGCCCGCGGGATTCACCTTCTCCCTCGGCTACATCGACGACCTCGCGAATCGCAACCGCCTCGGTAACCGGCTCTGGCAGTTCACGCTCGATCGCGGATCGATCAGCGTCGCGCCGGCGTTCCGGATCAACGACCCCCGCGTACGGTTCAAGACGCCCGCGCAGCACAGCCTGACGCCGCAGGATCCATCGTCGGGCGCGTTCTACATCCAGGACAAGTACCCGGCGTTCAACACCGCCATCCGGGTCGCGTCCAAGCTCGAGGCCGACTACATCGCGGCAGAAGCTGGTACCACCGCCGACCAGCTCGCGCTGATCCAGGCGCGACGCGCAGCGAACGGACAACCCGCGTATGCAGGGAGCACCAGCGCGAACGACGTGCTCACGGAACTCATGTGGCAGCGCTCGCTGGAGTTCTGGCTGGAAGGCAAG
>JAEUJK010000374.1 GCA_016794735.1 Gemmatimonadota bacterium
CGCAGCTCGGAGACTTCCTTGGACTGGTCGTCGTCTCCCAGCTCCTTCTGGATGGCCTTGAGCTGCTCGCGCAGGAACATCTCGCGCTGGCGCTCGCCCAGTTCCTCCTGGACCTGCGACTTGATCTCCTCCTGGGCCTCGAGCATGCCGATCTGGCGCTGCACGTGGACCAGGACGCGACGCAACCGCTCCTCGACGCTCAGCGTCTCGAGGAGTCCCTGCTTTTCGGGGACGGGGAGTTCGATGTAGCCCGCGACGAGGTCGGCGAACTTGCCGGGATCGTCGACGGAGTCGAGCACCTGGTGCACGACTTCCTCGGGAAGGCCCCGCTTTTCACCCAGTTCCTGGGCGCGCTCACGCGTTTCCTTGTGCAGCGCCTCGAAGGCGGCGTCGTTTTCGTCCAGCGGCCGCATTTCCTCGGTCGGCAGGACGATGGCCGTCATGTAGCCCTCGGTCGTGCTGTACTGGAGGGCGGTCGCCCGCTGTTCGCCCTGCAGGAGGAGCTGGACCCCACCCAGACCGCGCTGGATCTGGCCGATGCGGGCGAGTACCCCCATCGAATAGAGGATATCCGGCGTGGGTTCGTCGGTGTTGTCCTTTTGCGCCACGGCGAAGACGAGCCGGTCTCCCTTGAGGGCGGCTTCGATGGCCCGAAGCGTGCCCGGCCGGCCGGCAGCGATCGGATTCGTGACACCCGGGAGGATCACGGTGCCGCGGAGGGGGAGAACGGGGAGCGTCTGTCGTTGCGTCATGGGATACCTGGGTCCTGGGGGACCCACATGGGTCACCGCGATTGGGTCCAGCTCTCGCAAGGACCTGCGCGCCTGAATTACGCCACCCTGACCGGCTTTGCAACTTTCATCCGCCATACTGACGTAGGAGTGCTGCCGAAAGACGTCGGAACGTTCAGCGAGTGCCGTCGAGCCGAACTGGCAATCGACGGCGCCGTCGGGCATGTCTCTACCCCGGGTCCTCGGTCAGTGATACACTTCGCACGCGCTGCAGGCGCTCCTCCCAACACATCGCCCTGGTGCCCGACCCCCTGATTCCGGCGTCCGACTCCGACTTGCGGGCGCACGTTGAGCGCGTGCTGCGCGAGGGGTACGAGGTCGACCGGGAGATCGGTCGCGGTGGGATGGGCATCGTGTACCTGGCCCGGGACCGCCGCCTCAAGCGCTCCGTCGCGATCAAGCTGCTTCCGCCCGAGCTCGCCTTCCGGGGCGAGATCCGCTCGCGTTTCCTGCGCGAGGCCGAAACGGCGGCCCAGCTTGGCCATCCCAACATCGTCCCGATCTTCTCGGTCGACGAACGCGAGGGGCTGGTCTTCTTCGTCATGGCATTCGTTGACGGCGAGAACCTCGCCGTGCGCTTGCATCGCGAAGGGGCGATGCGCGAGGAGGAGGTGCGCAAGATCCTCGTGGATACGGCGCGCGCCCTCGCCTACGCCCATGAACGCGGCGTCGTCCATCGCGACATCAAGCCTGACAACATCCTGATCGATCGCGACGGCCGCGTGATGGTGACCGACTTCGGCATCGCGCGCGCCATCACCGAAGGGGCCGATGCGCGCCTCACGGCGACGGGCACC
The DNA here is from genome assembly GCA_016794735.1 of Gemmatimonadota bacterium. Taxonomy (GTDB): domain Bacteria; phylum Gemmatimonadota; class Gemmatimonadetes; order Gemmatimonadales; family Gemmatimonadaceae; genus RBC101. The sequence goes on from JAEUJK010000374.1 coordinate 1,589, forward strand.
GCGATCGGCACGCCGGCGTACATGTCGCCGGAGCAGTCGATGGGCGAGCGCGAGGTCGACGGGCGCAGCGACCTGTACTCGTTAGGTGTGGTGGGGTACCAGATGTTGACCGGCGACCTGCCGTTCAACGCCTCCAGCACCCCGGCTCTCCTCGTGAAGCACCTCTCCGAGGCGCCACCGCCGATCACCGAACGTTGCCCCGACCTGTCGCCGGACCTCGCGAGCGCGATCATGATCATGCTCGAGAAGGATCCGGCCGATCGCTTCGCCAGCGCGACCGCCCTCGCGAACGCGCTCGAGGCGCGCAACGTCCCGCAGGCGCGGGCCCTTGCCCCCAAGGCGCGCCCCGCGGCCGCGGCGCCGCAACCCGTGGCGTCGGTCGCCATGGGAGCGCCGGACGTCATGAGTGCGGTCTCGGCGGCGGAAATCGCCAAGTGGGACGACCCGCGCGTGCGCGCCTTCCGCAAGTCGGCGGGACCGTGGGCCTTCTTCGGCGTGGCGTCGATCATCCTCAACCTCTTCGGCATCGTCGACTTCGTCGGGCTGTGGGGGCTGTGGACCATCTTCGTGGCGTGGAAGTACGCCAAGCTCTGGACCGACGGCTTCGACTGGCGCCATGTGCTCCGCGAGCCCGCCGACCGGATGTTCTTCGATGTGGTGGCCGAGTGGGCAGACGCCGTGCGCGCCTTGTGGGATCCGCGCAAGCGCGGCGAGGTCCGCGAGCGGGATCGCCTTCGCCGTGAGCGCGACGCCGCCCTCGTGGGCGGGGCAATCTCGCGGCCACTGATCGCTCGACCCGGCGCCTCTCCCGCGATGGGGTCAGCCTTCGGGTCGCATGCTGCTGTCGTCCAGGAAGCCCAGCGCAACCGCGAGGACATCGTCCGGCTCCTGCAGACGCTGCCTAAGCGCGACCAGCAGCAGCTGCGGGACGTCCCGACGAGTGCGGCTGCGCTGTACGGCAAGGTGGAGGCGCTCGCCCTCAACCTGGCCGACATCGAGCGCCACCAGCCCGACGCGCCCAAGGCGGACGTCGATGCCGAGATCGCCAAGCTCGAGTCCGAGGCGAACCCGCTGGATGTCGCCGGGAGCGAGGAACGGGTGCGTCGCCTCGCCCTGCTCAAGCGCCAGCGACGCGCGTGGGCCGACGTCGGCTCTCGGGCCGCCAGCCTTCGCGACAAGCTGGAGAGCTGCGCCATCGCGCTCCAGAACATGCGACTCGACGTCATTCGGCTGAAGGCCGGGTCCCAGACCTTCGACCACATCACCAGCATCGCCGAGCAGGCGGTCGTGCTGGCGCGCGAAGTGGACACCGCCATGTATGTGAAGGATGAAATGGCGAAACTGGATGGACGCCGGGCCGGTAGGGCCAGACGCCCGTAGTCCTGCCCGACGCCGGTCCCTCCCGTTTCCCCCATGTCCGACGTCCTTCGCGAACGCGTCACCGCCGCACTGAGCGACGCCTATGAAGTCGGGCGCGAGGTGGGGCGTGGTGGCATGGGGGTCGTGTATCGCGCCACCGACCGCAAGCTGCGGCGCGAGGTCGCGATCAAGGTCCTCCCGCCCGAGCTCGCCTATCGCGAGGACGTGAAGCAGCGCTTCCTGCGCGAGGCCCAGACGGCCGCGCAGCTGAGCCACGCCAACATCGTCCCGATCTACGCGGTCGAGGAACGCGACGGGCTGGTCTGCTTCGTCATGGCGCTGGTCGATGGCGAAAGCCTCGCCAACAAGATCGCGCGCGAACGGCAGCTCGGGGTCGACTTCACCGCTGAAACCCTGCGGGCCGTCGCCGATGCCCTGGGTTACGCCCACGGACGCGGGATCATCCACCGCGACGTGAAGCCGGACAACATCCTGCTCGACCGGCACACCGGGCGGCCGATGGTCACCGACTTCGGGATCGCGCGTGCGGCCGAAGGCGATGCGCGGCTCACCGTCACGGGGATCGCGGTCGGGACGCCGGCGTACATGTCGCCGGAACAGGCGATGGGCGAAAAGGAGATCGACGGTCGCTCGGACCTGTATTCACTGGCGGTGGTGGGCTACCACATGCTGAGCGGCGTGTTGCCGTTCCATGCGTCGAACACGCCGTCGATGCTGATGAAGCACATCAGCGAGGCACCGCGACCGATCCGCGAACATCGCCCCGATGCGCCCGGCTGGATCACCGGCATCCTCGAGTGCGCGATGTCCAAGAAGCCGGCCGATCGCTACGCGAGCGCGCACGCCTTCCGCGATGCGCTCGCACGTCGTGAAGGGCCGGTGGCACCGGCGGCCGCGCCGTCGCAGGGCGATGTGCACGCGAGTGCCGCGTGGAAGCACGCTGTTCCGCGGGATGCGGTGGAGGCCGCGCGTGTGCGCTTGCCCCGCGTCTCACGGCAGGCGCTGGCCGCACCACCGGCGCGCACCGCGATCGAGGCTGCCAATCCGGGATGGCGAGCGTCGGAGCCGGGTGGCGTTGAACGACCGCCCGTGCCTGCGTGGATGCCCGCCTCGTGGCGTGACGCCCGGCAGGGGTGGCAGCCGGGCGCGGTGTCGCGCGGCCGCCAACGGCGTGGTGAGGTGGCCGAGAACCTCCCGGTCATCGAGAAGATCCGCCGCTTCCGGCGTCGCGTGATGTCCAGCGGGTCGACGATCGGGTTCCTCGCCATCGTGAACCTGGTCACCTCACCCGGCTTTCCCTGGGCCCTGTTTCCCGCCTTTGGGATGTTGATGGGCCTCCTCCGCCAGTGGGGAATGCTCCGCGACGACGGGGTGAAGTGGGAGGATGTGTACGGGCCCAAGGCGACGGAGGCACTCGCGCGGCACGCCGAGGCGCGCGGTCGGTTGCGTGGGGCGTCGCCAGCCGACGACCTCGGGCTGCTCGCCCCTCCCGAGGTGCTCGCCGGGCCCCAGGGCGCGGTGATCCGCCGGGCCGCGCAAGATCGCGATACGGTGCGTGATGCGCTTTCCCGCCTGGGGAAGGCCGATCGCGAGCTGATCCCCGATGTGTTGCCGACCGTCGATGCCCTGGTCGAACGCATTGCGTCGTTAGCTGGTGCGCTGCACCGCATCGACGCCGACACGCAGCCGGGGGCGATGGCCGAGGCCGAGGCACGGCTCGAAGCCGCCCGTGCACTTCCGGAGGGACGCGACCGGGAGCAGCGTGTTCAGCTGCTGGAACGCCAGCTCACCACCATGCGTGACCTGGCGGGGCGTCGCGACGGGCTCGCGTCGCAACTCGAGAGTGCCGCATTGATGTTGCAGGGGATGCGCCTGGACCTGGTCGCCCTGCGATCGGCGGGCGTGCAATCGGCGATGAACGATGTGAGCACCGCCACGCAGGAAGCGCGCGCGCTCAGTCGGGAGATTGCCAACGTCCTCGACGCCGCCAAGGAAGTGCGCTGACGGCGTCGCGCGTGCGCGATGCCTACCGCGGGACCTCGGCCGGAAGCCACTTCTCCCCGCCTAACGCGTAACCCACGCCGGCGCCCACCACGAGCCCTGCGGCGAGTCCCTTGGGCGCACCCTTCAGGAAGTCCTTGGCCGTGGGATTCACTTCCGGGGCCTGGCCAAAGCCGATCAGCGCGGCACCAATGAGCCCGCCAATGAGCGCGCCCTTGATGGTGGCAGAACGCGTCGTGCGGCCGCCGCTCACCTCGATGCGCTCGATGGCGCCGGTGCGAATGCGGACGCGACGGTACTGCTCCACGAGCACCGGGCCCATCTCGAAGCCGAGGCGCCGGCGCACCCCTGCGGTATCCAGGACCATCTCACCCGCTTCGAGCGAATCGACGCGCCCGATGAACCGATCCCGCCGGATGGTGGTGGCGATCACGCGCACCCGAGCCCCCACCGAGATCGACGCCACGGGTGCGGCCTGCTGCGCGCCAGCCTCGACCCCCAACGCCATCACGACCAGCACGGCACTCCGACGAAACACGTTCATGCGCTGCCCTCCAGGGCGTCGAGTCGTTCACTGAGTTCACTGGCCATCCCGGGGTGCCCGAACCGATGGGCCGCGGCGATCCCGCGTCGCAATGCCTCCCGCGCCTCCGCCACGCGCCCGAGCGCCACCAGCACTTCCGCGTGGCGGCCGAAGCCATTTCCCTCGTCATCGTACGAACTGAGGTACGCCTGCAGGTGTTCCTCGGCCTCCGCGTGCAACCCCACCTTCATCGCTTCGTTCGCCAGCCCGAAACGTGCGAGGGGGTTGCCGGGATTCCGTGCGACCATCGAGCGGAAAGTGTCCAGGCGGGAAGTGGCAGTCATGACGCCAGGTGCGACGCGAGGAGGACGGCGAGCTGCTCGGGATGCTCTTCGGGAATGAAGTGCCCCGCAGCGGGTACTTCGTGCAATGTTGCTCCGGGTATGGACGCGGCGAAAGCCGCGGCGGCACGTCGGTCGCTCCGGTCGTCACGCCCGCAAATGATAGACGCGCGGGGCGGCGTATCCCCCATGTCGGGAAGGGAAATCGGTCCGGTGAGCGCGTGCAGGTGTGCGCGGAGTGCGTCGCGCCCGCCCTGGGCGGCAAATGGCCTGGCGTAGAGGTCCGCGCTGTGTGTGGCGCGCGCCGTATCGACGAATCGCTTCACGAGTGCGCCGTGCAGCAGGCTCGCTCCGAGTGCCGAGCTGGCCCATCGCGTCACCCCGCGAATCCAGCGGAGGCTTCCCCATCCGCGCAGCGGCCTCTCAGGGGGCGCCGGGTTCACCAGCACGAGATCCGACACGCGTGAGGGGTCGAGCTGCCAGACGCGCACCGCAGTGAGCGCCCCGACCCCGTGCGCCACGACCGATGTCCGCTTGACGCCGAGTCGGTCGAGCAAGCACAAGACGCGGCGGGCATGGGCGTCCAGTCCGAGGTCCGCGCCGGGCCCAGCCACGCTGCGACCGCAGCCCAGCTGGTCCGTCACGATGTACCGGCGGCCTGCCGGGAGCAGGGGGACGACCTCCCGCCACAGGTGCGAGGTGGTCGGGAAGCCATGGAGGAAGACGACCGGATCACCCTGGCCCCGCGTACCCGCCGCGAAGTAGTACAGGCGGTCTCGCTCCAGCTCGACGAACTCCCCGCGCATTTCTCCCCGTGATTGGGCCCACCCAAAGTACAACAGCCGGGGACTAGCGCGGCGCCGCCAAAATGCTATCGTTACCGCCGCTTG
>JAEUJK010000390.1 GCA_016794735.1 Gemmatimonadota bacterium
ATCGGGTCGAGTCGGGCCGCGCGACGCGCGGGCAGGTACCCGGCGATCGCTGCCGCCGCGGCCAGGATCGCCGCCGAGGCCGCGATGGCCTGCGGATCGCGCGGCGTCAGCCCAAAGAGGAATTGCTGGACCAGCGGCGCCGCCACCAGCACCCCGGCGAGCCCGAGCACCGTCCCGATCACGAGCACCACGCCGACCTCGCCCAGCACGCCACCGAGCACGCGACGCGGGGCCGCTCCCAGCGCGAGCCGGATGCCGATCTCCCCCCGGCGCCGCGCCACGTGATACGCCATCGTGCCGTACAGGCCGATCGCCGCGAGCAGCACCGCGAGGATGCCGAAGAAGCCGGACAAGGTCGCGAGCAGTCGCTCCCGCACGATGGTGTCGGCCACCTGCTCTTCGAGCGCCTTGAACCGCAGCGTGGCGCGCGGCTGGACCTCCGCGAACACGGCGGTCACCGCGTCCTGCAACCCCGTCGCACGACCGGTGGCCTTGATGACGAATGCAGGGCCCCCGTCGAACGATGAATCCTGGGCGAGGGCGAAGAACGCCGACGGAGGCGCCGGGTCCCGGAGGTTGCGGTACTTCGCGTCGGCCACCACGCCAATGACCTCGATGGGCGGCGACGTTCCCCGCCCACGCTCGAGCCGAAAGATGCGACCAACAGGACTGGCGTGCTTGAAGTACCGGAGCGCGGCCGACCTGTTGATGACCGCCACGGCCGGTGTGCCGATGCGGTCTTGCGGGCCAATGTCGCGCCCGGCGACCAAACGCATCCCGAGTGTGGCGAAGTAGTCCGACGAGACTTCGTTGAGGTAGATCTCGCGATCCTCGGGCCGTGCCGCGGCGAGACCGTCGATGACGACGAGGTCGTTCCACGACGAACGTCCGAGGGGAGTGGTGAAGGAACTGGCAGCGCTGCGAACCCCCGGCAACGACCGCAGCCGTTCGAGGACCCGGGCCTGAACGGTCAACGCCGCCTCACGCGACTCGCGCAGGTTGGCCTGGACGACGAGGACCTGGTCGGGCGTGAACCCCGCTTCGACCTGTTCGAGGGCCCGGAAACTCCCGACCAGCAGCGAAGCCCCGGTCACCAGCACGAGGGAGAGCGCCACCTGCGCGCTCACAAGGACCTTCCCTATCCCAAATCGGCTGTGCCCCTCGATCACCCCGCGCCCCCCGTGCCCCTGCATGGAGGACTGCGGGTCGGTGCGCGCCGCGCGCCACGCGGGGGCGAGGCCAAAGAGCACGGCGGTGGCCACCGCGACTCCAATCGTGAACAGCAGGACACGCGCATCGATCGAGAGGTCCAGTGAGACCGGATCGCGGCTCGACATCATGCGCACGAGCAGGTGGCTGCCTTGGTAGGCCAACGCGATGCCGATCGCGGCTCCAGCGAGGGAAAGCAGCAGCCCCTCGACGAACAACTGTTGCACGAGGCGGCCGCGCGAGGCGCCGAGCGCCACCCGCACGGCCAGCTCACGTCGCCGCACCGAGGCCCGGGCGAGCATGAGGTTCGCCACGTTGGCACACGCCACCAGCAGCACCAGCCCCACGATCCCCATCAGCACCAGGAGGGCACTGGCGTAGGTCGTCCGCACGCCGGACAAGGCGTCGACACTCTCGTGGGCCACAAAGCGGCGACCCAGGTAGTCCTTCACGTTCTCGGCCGACCAGTTCGGCGGGGTCGTCCGCTCGAACCACCCGGGTGAATGCAGGGCGAGGCGCGCGTTGACCTGCGCGAGTGGCAGGTCAGGACGCATGCGGCCGAGAATGGTCAGGAACCACCAGCTGCGATGGTCGAGGAAACCGCCCGAGGGATCCATCACCTTGCCCGTACAGAGGGGCACGAAGACCGAGGGGGCGGTTCCCGTCTCGAGGCCAGTGAATCCCCGCTCGGCCACGCCGACAATATCGAACACGTGCCCGCTCAGGGTGATCTGGCGACCCACGGCACCGGCGTCGCCGCCAAGCTCGCGCTGCCAGAACGCATGACTGAGCACGGCAGTCGCGGGACAGCCGCGCACATCGTCGGACGGGCCGAAGACGCGCCC
>JAEUJK010000391.1 GCA_016794735.1 Gemmatimonadota bacterium
TACGCACGCACGCTGGCCCGCACGATCGACCCGGCGCGCAAGACGCCCACCCCGCCCAACGGGGCGCAGATCATCGACGGCCAGCACACCACGCACTACTCCGTGGTGGACGACAAGGGCAACGCGGTCGCGACGACCACCACCCTCAACAACGGCTACGGCTCGGCGGTCTACCTGAAGAACGTGGGCTTCTTCATGAACGACGAGATGGACGACTTCGCGACCGCGCCCGGCAAGCCCAACATGTTCGGGCTCGTGCAGTACGAGGCCAATGCGATCGCGCCGGGCAAGCGCATGCTGAGCGCGATGTCGCCGACGATCGTGCTCGACCCGCAAGGCGAGCTGCTCCTCGTCGTTGGGGCAGCCGGGGGGCCGCGCATCATCACGGCCACGTCCCAGGTGATCCTGAACGTGATCGACCATCGCATGTCGCTCGCCGATGCCATGCGTGCCCCGCGCATCCATCACCAGGCGCTCCCGGACACCCTGATGGTCGAGACGGGCGGGCTGACGCCGGAAGCCGAGGCCGGACTGCGCGCGATTGGCCATGCGGTGCGGTACATCCCGGGCATTGCCAACGTGAATGCGGTCATGCGCGTGAAGGGTGGCTGGGAAGGCGTCAGCGAGCCCCGCGCCAGCGGCACCGGCGGCACGAGCGCGCGTTAGCCACGGCGCCGGTCCCTCGGACACTCCGACCGAGGGACCAGGCCAGGATTGAACTGGCCGTGTGGTCGCGGGAGGGATAGTCTCCGTGCGGGCTGTCCCCTCCCACCACCTCTTCGTGCACAATCCGCTCCTGATCGCCGCCGCGACGGTGGTCCTTGTCGTGGCGCTCCTTCCGGCATTTGGTGTCCTGCGCCGGGCACCGGTGTGGCGTGAGGTGGCGGGTCGCCCGCTGGTGGGATGGCTGCTTGGTGTGCTTGGAGTCGCGACGGTCCTCCTCGGCTACATCGCCCGCACCTGGATCCTCGCGGTGTTGCCACTGCTTGCGCTCGTGGCCGCAGCCCTGGCCGCCTTCACCTGGTGGCGCGCGCGAACCGCATACGGTGTGGATCGCGGCCTGCCCCCCGGCTCGCTCGGCCTCGGCACGTCACTCGATGCGATCGAGCACGCCGCGTTTTATGCGCGGGCGGCTGCGCAGCACGGTCCGGTCTTCAAGATGGCGCAGTTCCACCGGCCGGTGGTGTGCATCGTCGACCTTACCTCGGGGTTCGAACTGCTGGAGTCCCAGCGGGCACGGCTTCGCCAGCCCACGCTCCCCTTCGGGCGACTCTCACCGGGGAACTACATCGAGTTCATGAACGACGTGCGTCACGCGCGCTACCGTGAGATCCTCCGCACGGCATTGAGCGGGCGCGTCGTCGCGGCCGCACGTCCGGGGATCGAGGACGCCATCCGCGCGCACCTCATGGCGGCGGCCCAGGCGCCGACTGTGGGTGGAATGGATCCGCGCCCGTGGCTCGAGCGACTCGCCTTCGCGAGCCTGGCACGCACCATGTTCGGCATTCCGCCGCTGGACCCGCGTATCGACACGTTGCGCGCCCTGTTCGACGAACTCGGGGTCACCCGCACCTTCGTCGAACGTCGGCCCGAGGAGCGCATCCCGACCTTCACGCGACTCGTGGCCCTCGTGCGTGAGATGGGCCGCGACATCCTCGCCGGGGGCGCGCCGTCATCGGGAACGTCGGTGCTCAGCGAGGCGCTGCGGGCAGACCCGGCGCACGTGGACGACGACACCCTCCTCGGGAACCTCGTGCTCATCGTGCACGTGACGCGCAGCAACGTGCGCGGCCTGCTGATGTGGGTGCTCAAGGAACTGCTGGATCATCCGGAGGTCGTCGTCGCCTTGCGCGAGGCGTCGGGCCGCGAGGCAGGCCCGGAGCGCCTCGATGCCCTCGCGACCCAGGTCGTCAACGAGACGCTGCGCCTGCACCAGAGCGAGTACGTCTACCGCGAAGTTGTCGATGACATCACGTGGGGCCGGTATCGCATTCCGCGCGGGTGGCTCGTCCGCGTGTGCGTGCGGGAAGCACACGACAACCCGGTGACCTTCCCGGAGCCACACCGGTTCCTGCCCCAGCGGTTTGCCGATCGTGCCTACACCCGCCAGGAATACTGCCCGTTCAGCGACGGCGCGCATTCCTGCTTTGGGGCTGGCCTGGCGCTCATGATCGCGCGTTGCCTGGTCACCATCCTGGCGACGGAATGGGACGGCCGGATCGTGGCAGACGGCCCCGTCGAGCGCGACGGGAACCGCCACTGGAGTCACTGGCGGCCCAATACCCGCTTGCGGATCGCCGTCTCGCCACGAGCAGACGGCGCAGCGCTGGATGCCGCCGCGGCAAGTGCGGCGCGCACCCGCTCCGGCGTGGCCGGCAACTCATCGATCCAGACGCCACAGGCGTCGTGAATCGCCGCGGTGATCGCCGGCACCACCGGGATCATCACCACCTCGCCGATGCCGCGTGCTCCAAACGGCCCGATGGCTTCGGTGGACTCCACGGCCACCACCTCGATGCGCGGTGCGGCATCAACGGCGGTCGGCACCCGGCTCCCCTCGAATCCGCGGGTGGTTGGAATCCCGAGCGCCAACGTGCATTGCTCGCTGAGGGCGTATCCCTGCCCCATCACGACCCCACCTTCCACCTGTCCGCGAAAGTGACCGGGGTGTACCACCAGCCCGGCGTCGACCGCCTGCATGACGCGCAGCACCTTCACCACGCCAGTCACCCGGTCCACCGACACGTCGGCCACACACGAACTCCCACCAAAGGTCGCGAGGTGTCGGCCGGGGCCAGCGCCTGCTGGCTTGGTGACGGGGAATCGCCAGGTGTGCCGGCGCGTGATGCCCTGCACCGGCACCACCCGTCCGCCTAACGCGCGGACGATCTTGCGGCACGCGCCGACCACCGCGTTTCCCGCCGCCATGGTCTGCCGCGAGGCGGAACTGGAGCCCGAGTCCGGTGCCGTCGCGGTGTCACGCCACTCGACCGTTACCCGCGCAGGCGCGAGGCCCAGCGCGCGGCCGGCCAGCACGGCGAGCACCGTCTCCACGCCCTGGCCCACTTCGGCAGCACCGATGCGCACCACCGCACCGACGCGGGTGAGGTGCACCTCCGCGGTCGCGCGATCGTCGACGCCAAACCCGTACCCGATGTTCTTGATCGCCGAGGCAAAGCCACGTCCGTAGGCCAGGTCGTGCTGCGCGCCCGGGAGGCGTTGCTTCGCCCCACGTTGCCGCGCGACGTCGATGGTCTCGCGGGTCCCGCCCAGCCCGGTGACCCTCGTGCCCGGCCCCAGCGTTCCGGGCGCGGCCAGCAGGTTGCGCGCGCGGAACTCGGCCGCATCCATCCCCAGGGCGGCGGCCAGCTTGTTCACCTGCTGCTCCATCGCGAAGGTGACCTGGTTCACCCCAAACCCGCGAAAGGCGCAGGTGAACGGGTTGTTCGTCAGTGCCACCCGCCCCGCGGCCTCCACCTGTCGCACGGCATACGGCCCGGTGACGTGCATCAGCGCGTTGTCCAGCAGCTGGACCGAGGTACTCGCGTAACATCCGGCATCGAGGAGGCACTCGACGTGCGCGGCGACGATGCGCCCGTGCCGGTCCGCGCCCAGCGTGTGGTCAATCACGAACGGATGCCGCTTGCCGTGCCCACGCACCGACTCCGCGCGGTCCCACACCATCGCCACGGGCGCACGCATGGCGTGCGCCGCGAGCAACAGGAGGACCTGCACCGACACGTCCTCACGGCCGCCGAACGCGCCCCCAATCGTGGATTGCACCATCCGCAGCTGCTCCACGGGAACGCCGAGGACTTCGGCGGCCTGGCGCAGGTCCGCCTGCGGCCACTGCGACGCCACCTCGACCACCAGGCGGCCATCGTCGTCGGTCCACGCCAGCCCGGCTTCGGGGGCAAGGAAGGCGTGATCGATGTGCGTGGTGCGATAGGTGCCCGAGACCACCACGGCGGCCCGCGCGAGCGCGTCACGGGCATTGCCGCGACGAATCCGGCGCTCCGCCAACAGGTTCGGGTGTGG
>JAEUJK010000409.1 GCA_016794735.1 Gemmatimonadota bacterium
CCACGCGGCGGGCGTCTCCGGCAGGTAACGCCGGATGGAGGCGTCGAGTGCCACGCGGCCTTCTTCCACGAGTGAGAGGATCCCGGCCGCGGTGAACTGCTTGCCCAGCGATCCGGAGAGGAACATGGTCTCGTCGGTCACCGGCGTGCGGTTCTCCAACTCGGCAATGCCGTAGCCGCGGGCCACCAGCACCTCGCCGCGCCGGATGACCGCGAGGGCGACGCCGGGAATGTGCGCGGCGTCCATCGTGCGGCGCACCAGGGCATCGACGGCGCCGTCCACGGGGCGGGCGTCGCGCTGCAGCAACCACGGCAGGCGCAGCGGCGCCGGCGACGGCCACACGCGGTCCAGCGTGGGAGCGCGATAGAGCACACCACCGTGCATCACGTGGCTGATGGCGCGCGTGGCCCGCAGGTCGACGAGTGGATTGGCGTCCAGCACCACGAGGTCCGCCACCTTCCCCGCCTCGATCGAGCCGAGTTCGGCCTCGAGGCCAAGGGCGCGGGCTCCGTTGATGGTTGCGACCTGCAGCACTTCATGTGGCCGCATGCCGCCGCGGGCGAGCAGTTCCATCTCCCAATGGTTGGAGAGCCCCTGCACCTCGCCGTGGCCACCAAGGCCGATGTTGCCGCCCGCGCGCAACACGGCGGCCGCCGTAGCGCCGGAGGCGACATCGTTGAACTCCTCGGGCGGGAACCAGAGCAATCGCGACGACGTGCGCTGAAAGAGCGCACCGTCCGGGAACCACCGGTTCACGCGCTCATCCTCGTGCGGGCGTTCCTCGGCCAGCAACCGATGGATCGGCAGCGCCGCACCAAAAGCCACGACCAGGGTTGGCGTGTTGGTGATCCTCGTGCGCGCGAAGAGCTGGATCACATCGTTGTACGCCGGCGCATCGGGCATCGCGTGCTCGAGACCGGAGAAGCCGTCCATCACATGCGTCAGGTTCTCCTTGGTGTCTGACGCGCCCTCCGTGGTCGGCATGAGGCCGAGTGCACGCGCGGCCTGCACCACCCACTGCCGCTGTTGCCGTGAACCTACCTGGTACGACTTGATGTACGAGGTGCCGTACTCCTCGCGGTATCGCCGCAGCGTGCGCAGCGCATCGTCGTACGACCTGAAGTTGGTGGTGCTGAACACCCCCGGCCCGGTGGACAGGACGCGCGGTCCCGGCACCTGGTCGGCTTCGATGATGTCGGCGAGGCCGAAGATGTCTGGCGTCACCTGCGGATCGCGGACCGTGGTCACCCCCATCGCGAGGTTCGCGAACGGGTTGGTCGACTCCGGCTGCGGCAGTTCACCAGCGGCACTCCAGTGCGCGTGCAGGTCGATGAATCCCGGGACGATGAACTTGCCGCGCACATCCACGACGCGCGCGTCGGCGACCTCGGCGACACTGCCGCGCGCGCCAACCGCCGCCACACGGCCGTTGGTGACGACGACATCAGCATCGGAAAGGACCTCTGTGCCGCGCATCGTGATCACCGTCGCACCACGCAACACGATCGTGCCAACGGCAGTGGGACGCGGGAGCGCGACCGCGAGTGAAGACGCAGTGGGTGTCGCACCGAGTGTCGCGCGCGACAACGTGGCGCCGTTCAGCCAGGCGAAGCCTGCACCGTCAGCCCTCCAGGTCCAGTCGGTCGGGTCAGCATCGGTGACCAGGACCCCCTGGGCGAGGTCGACTCGGCGCGGCGCCGACGCGGCGGCATCGAGGGGAATGGTGACGAGGCGTGGGCCTGAGCGTACCGCGACGCGCGTCCCGCTCGCGTTGACGCGGAGCTCTGCTCCCGGCCCCGCCGGTGCATTGAGCTGTGCCTCCACGCGCGTGTCGCCGACGCTGACCCCGATGGAGACGAGGCCTGTCGGGGCGGAGAGCCACACCCGACTGCCGTCGCCGCGCACGAAAGACGGATGCCGCATGCCGGACGCGGCCCCAACGACGCGATGGTTGCCGGCAGTGGCGGGGACAACGGCGAGTTGAAGATCCGGCGGAAACCCGCCGGGCGGGGCGGAGAGCGTGGAGCGCAGCGGTGCCGTCAGCGCAACGATCGATGACCCATCCGGTGTCCACGCCGGGTCGATCCACAATGCCGGCGCAGTGGTCAGGCGCACGGGCTCTCCCTGTCCGTCGATACGTGCCTTCCACACCGCGCCACCGGATTCATCCCACGTGACAAACGCGACCCAGCGTCCATCTGGCGAGAATGCGGGCATGAACTCCCGCGCCCGTTCGGTGCGGGTGAGTCGGCGCGGGGCGCGGGCGCTCGAATCGGTGATCCAGATGCGCGCCAGTGCCGAAACGGCCAGAGCACCACCGGGGCCGGTGGCCACCTGCTGCAGGCGTCGAGCGCGCACCACGCCGGTGTCCACCCGCTGCGCGGTGCGCAGCGTGGGCTCCACCACCAGGTTCACGTCGGCGGTGAACGGCACCTCGGTCACCGATCCATCGGCCACCCCGATCCGGTGCACCTTGCCGCGGTAGGCGGCGAAGAGATAGCGGCCATCCGGGGTGAAGGCCGCGTTAGGCATCACGTCGCGCGACGCACGGGCCTCCAGCTGGTGGCGATCGACCTGCCCGGCGAGCCAGCGCTCGGCACCGGTGGCGAGGTCGCGGACCTTCCATCCGGTGCGACCTTCGCGCACCGTGCCATACACGAGGTGCTTGCCGTCGGGCGAGAGCATCGGCTTCATCGCCGGCATCCCCTCGACCGGGATCGGCACGGCGGGCCCTCCCGCCGCCGGTACGTGCATCAGCATGCTCAGCGGGCCACCGCGGCTCAGGTGCGACCGCGGCGTCACCGATGCGAACCAGACCTGCTTCCCGTCAGGGCTCGGCCAGGCGCTGTACGGCCCGGACGCCGGCGCGGAGACGAGGAGCGTCGGCGGGCCGTTGGTGTTCTCCACGAGGCGTCGCCCTTCCCCGGTCGCCACGCGGTAGCTCCACAGCTCCGCCGTGCGTGCACCGAAGTAGTCCGCGACGGTGACCACGATCGACTGTCCGTCCGGCGTCCACGCCGGGGAGAGCATCCCGGAACGCGGCAGTCGGGTAACTGCGCGGGCCCCCGTGCCGTCGGCGTTTGCAATCCAGATGTTGTCTGAGCCGGTTTCGTCGGAGACGTACACGAGCTGCGTGCCATCGGGCGAGTACCGGGGTTGCGACTGGAAGGCACGCCCGGTGAGCACGGGTCGCGCGCGTCCGCCCTCGATGGGCATGGCGTAGATGTCGCCGAGCAACTCGAAGACGATCGTGCGACCATCCTTGCTCACATCCAGCGAGATCCAGGTGCCTTCGGTGGTGGTGAACGCGACGTTGCGCGTCCCGGTGGCGGCTGGCGCCGGTTGTGCCACACCCGTTCCAGCGGCCAGCAGGAAGGCAGCGACGGCGACAGCGGGTCGACGCATCAGGTCAATCATCAAGGTCGGCGTTCCTGGCATGGTGAGACTTACGAGCCTTTGGGCTGACGCTTGGGCATGGGGCGACGCGCCACACGCCGGCGCTCCGGTGCCTTCAGCGCGCGTTCACGCGTTGGCAACAGGTGCGGGGCGACGAGGCGATCCACCTGCTCGCGCGCAAAACGCTCCTGCCAGTCGCGCGGCATGGGTGGTTCCATCATCGCCATGTGGATGGCCATCCCTTCCACGAAGAGGGTGACGGCCATGGCGACGCGGCTGGCGTCCGCATCGGGGGCCAGCACGCCGGCCGCCGTCAGTGGACCGACCGCATCCTCGAAGAGGGCAAACCACCGTCGCATGCGCCGATCATGGGCACGGCGCATGGTCGCCGATGCGACCGCGCTCCCATGGAAGGCGACCAGGACCCGCCATCCCGTGCGTCGCTCCGCGTCCACGGGCAACATCTCGGCAACGATGGCATGCAGCCGTTCGATCCCCGGGGTCCCCTCCGCCGCCTGCTGCGCGCGCGCGAACCGCAGGTCGAACACCAACTCCTTCGTGAAGGCCACCAGGGCGTCCTTCGACGGGAAGTAGTGGGTGAGCACGCCGGTGGTGACCCCGAGGGCGGCCGCCAGGTCGCGCAGCGTCAGCTGCTCGAGCCCGCGTGATGCAATGACCTCGGCGGCCGCGAGGGCAATCTCCTCGCGCCGCCCGTCGTGGTCCCCCCGCGGACGACTCATGTCGGCCCCGGCGTGCGA
>JAEUJK010000435.1 GCA_016794735.1 Gemmatimonadota bacterium
CAACGCGACCCTCTTCCCGTTGACGGGGGCGCATACCGCGGCGACCTGCGTCTCGTGTCACGCGGACGGCGTGTACAAGGGCAAGCCGACGACGTGTGTGTCGTGCCACCAGGTGGACTACACGGCGACGACGCGTCCGCCACACGGTCCGTCCAACATCCCGACCCAGTGCCAGTCGTGTCACACGACCACGGCCTGGCAGGGTGCGCCGTACAACCACGCGCTCACCGCCTTCCCGTTGACCGGTGCCCACCAGGCCGCGACCTGCATGGACTGCCACAGCGACGGCGTCTACAAGGGGAAGCCGCAGACCTGCATCACCTGCCACAACAGCGACTGGAGTGCGTCCACCAACCCGCACCACGCGGCGGCCGGCTTCGCGACGCAGTGCCAGACCTGCCATACGACGGTGCAGTGGAAGGGCGGCACCTACAATCACAATGCCACCGCGTTCCCGCTGACCGGGGCGCACGTCCCCGAGCCGTGCATCAGCTGCCACGCCTCGAAGGTCTACAAGGGGCTGCCGTCGACCTGCGTGTCGTGCCACCTCGCGGACTACAACGCGACCACCAACCCGCGTCACGCGGCCGCGAGTTTCCCGACCACCTGCGTGTCATGCCACACGACCACGCGGTGGCAGGGAGCCACCTTCAACCACGACGGCTCCTACTTCCCGATCTACTCCGGCAAGCATCGCGGCAAGTGGTCGCGCTGTTCCGACTGTCACGTGAACGCGACCAACTACAAGGTCTTCGAGTGCATCCTGTGCCACGAGCACAACAACAAGACCCAGGTCGACAATGACCACAAGGGGAAGTCGGGCTACCAGTACCTGAGCGTGAAGTGCCTGGCCTGCCACCCCAAGGGCGACTGATGCGCGCACTCGCCCTGCTCTTCCTGGTGACCGTGGCGGCCGGCGCCCAGCCGGCGCCGCGCTGGGCGCAGGTCACCTACATCTCCGGTGCAACCATCTACCTGGACGCCGGCAGTCGCCAGGGGTTGCGGGAGCACCAGCGGGTGGAGGTGGTGCGTGGTGGGCTCACCGTCGCCGAGTTGACCGTCGACTTCCTGTCGTCGACCCGCGCGGCGTGTTCGGTGGCGTCGTCGTCGCAGGCACCGGTGGTGGGTGACTCGGTGCGGTATGTCCCGGCGGAGGAACCGGTCGCGGCTGTGACCGCCACCGGGACACCGTCCGCCGCGTCGCGACGACGGCGCGATGCGCTGCGCGGACGACTCGGCCTGCGGTACGTGATGGTGGATCCGGGTGACGGTCGACCGACCTGGACCCAGCCCGCCCTCGACCTGCGCCTCGATGGCTCGCAGCTCGGCGGCACCCCGCTCGGCGTCGTCGCGGACATTCGCGCGTATCGCGAGCGCCGCGGGGCCGTCGGGCGCGGTGCGGGGGCGTCGACGCGCGTCTACCAGGGGCACCTGACGTGGAGCCAGCCCAACCGCCCCATGCATGTCAGCATCGGGCGGCAGCTCACCCCGGCCCTCTCGACGATCGGCATCTTCGACGGGGTCACGATCGAGGCCGTGGGGTCCCACGTGAGTGGCGGCACGGTGGCCGGTGCGCAACCGGACGCCCTCTCCTTCGGCGTGTCGGGCGTGGTGCGTGAGTACGGGGCGTGGATCCAGGCGCACAATGCGCCGACGGACAAGGCGTCGTGGTCGATGACCTTGGCCGGGATCGGGTCGTACGACCGGGGCAACATCGATCGCGAGTTTGCCTACGCGCAGGCCATGCTCACCACGCGACACCTGAGCGTGTTCGCGACCCAGGAGCTCGATGTCAATCGCGGATGGAAACGCGACCTGGAGGGTGGCTCCACCACGCCGACCTCGAGTTTCGCGATGGTGCGCGTCGCACCGCACGATGCGTTTAGTGTCAACGTGGGGTACGACAACCGCCGCAACGTGCGCCTCTACCGCGACTTCGTCGACCCCGAG
>JAEUJK010000445.1 GCA_016794735.1 Gemmatimonadota bacterium
GATCCCGCGCTGGGAGCTGTTCGTGGTGGACGTGGGGGCGCGGGCCGCGACGCGCATCAACCGCCCGCCCGCGGACGCGATCAACACGAGCTGCTGCTGGCTCATGACCGACACGACCTGGAAGGATGTGCGGTGGGCCAACAACGACCAGGTCACCTTCACGGCCGGCAAACGGTCGTTTGACGAGCTGGAGCTGGTGGCGGCAAACGCGGCCGACGGCTCCACGCGGGTGATCCTCAAGGAATCCAACAAGACCTTCGTCGAGACCAACCAGAACTCCGGTGGTGTGCCGAACTGGCGCCCGCTGGGCGGGGGCCGTGAGTTCGTGTGGTGGTCGGAACGCGACGGCTGGGGCCACCTGTACCTCGTGGACGGCGCCACGGGGAACATCAAGAACCGGATCACCAGCGGTTCATGGATGGTGAGCGACCTGCTGTGGATCGACGAAACGCTCCGCTACGCCTACTTCACCGCGCGTGGTCGCGAAGCCGGGCGTGATCCCTACCACCGCCACCTCTACCGCGCGAAGCTCGATGGGTCCGCCGTGGAGTTGTTGAGCGCGGAAGACGCCGACCACGAGATTGCCGTGGCCCCGAGCGGCAAGTACCTGGTAGACGTGTACTCGACGCCGATGCGCCCGCCGGTCTCGGTGATCCGTCGCATGGACGGCACGGTGGTGAAGGAGGTGCAGCAAGCCGATGTCACGCGGCTCGTGGCGGCGGGCTTCCGTCCCCCGCGCCCGTTCAAGGTGAAGGCGCGCGATGGGGTGACGGAGTTGTACGGGATCCTCTGGTATCCGGCCCACTTTGATTCCACCAGGCGCTACCCCATCATCGATTACATCTACCCGGGTCCGCAGGTGGGCTCGTTAGGCGGCCGGCAGTTCCGTGCCACTGCAAACGGGAACGCCAACGCCCTCGCCGAACTCGGCTTCTTCGTGGTGCAGGTGGACGCGATGGGCACCCCGGGGCGCTCCAAGGCCTTCCATGATGCCTACTACGGCAACATGACGGACAACGGGATTCCCGACCAGGTCGCGACGATCAAGCAGCTGGCCTCGCGCATCCCGCAGATCGACATCGATCGCGTGGGGATCTACGGGCATTCCGGCGGTGGCTTCTCCTCGACGGACGCCATCCTCACGTACCCGGACTTCTTCAAGGTGGCGGTCTCGAGCGCCGGCAACCACGACAACCGGAGCTACGACTTCACGTGGGGCGAGAAGTACCATGGCCTCCTCCGGCGCCTCTCGGATACGACGGACACCTTCGACTCGCAGTCGAACTGGCGAAAGGCCCGCAACCTCAAGGGGAAGCTCCTGCTGAGCTACGGGACGCTCGACGACAACGTCCATCCGGTCGCGACGCAGCTGGTGATCGATGAACTGGTGAAGGCCAACAAGGACTTCGACATGTTCATCATGCCCAACCGGAACCACGGTTTTGCCTCGGAGCCGTACATGGTCCGGCGCACGTGGGATTACTTCGTCCAGCACCTGCTGGGCGTGACGCCGCCGGCGGGGTACGAGATCAAGGGAGCTACGCCGTAGGGGGGCGCGGAGCCCCGGGGCGAGGGGGCAAGAGGGAGCTGGAAGTGCCAGGGCGAAGCACGGGAGGGAAGAGCAGCACGGGCGGCACGGGCAGCAAGGAAGCCCGCGCGGCACGGGGCTCGGCGGGCCCAGGGGTGATGCGCCCTTACACTCGTCGGGGCGCGGCACGGAGCCGGGGGGCGATAGATTGGCCGCGGGACGGCCGTGGAAGCCCCGTGCTTCCCTGACCTCCCGTGCTGCTCGTGCCTCGCCTTGGCGTTCGCCATTCCTGCGAAACCCTTGCCCCCCCAAGTCGGTAGAACGTGCACCGCCGTCGCCACATGCTGACTCGTACCGTCGCCCCGCTCCTGCTCGCCGTTGGCGCCTGCGCCCGCGGCGCGACCACGCTGGACCTGAGTCCGATCCCGGTCCCGGCCGTCGTCTCGACGCCGGAGGCCATCGCCCGGGCGCGGGCCGACAGTGCGCAGCTCCCGTGGACCGCGGCGGACGTGGAGTTCATGACCGGGATGATCGGGCACCACGCGCAGGCGATCGCCATGTCGCGGCTGGCGCCGCGGAACGGGGCGAGCCAGTCGATTCGCGTCCTCGCGGCGCGCATCATCAATGCCCAGGGTGACGAGATTCGCTTGATGCGGCAGTGGCTGGGCGATCGCCAGCTGCCGGTGCCGGAGCCCGACCCGCGCGGGATGAAGCACGAGATGGGCGGCCAGTCGATGATGATGCTGATGCCGGGGATGCTGACCGAGGCGCAGATGCTCGAGCTGACGGCCGCCCGGGGGCGGGACTTCGACCGCCTGTTCCTGCAGTACATGATCCAGCATCACCAGGGCGCGGTCGGCATGGTGAAGACGCTGTTCGCCACCGACGGGGCGGGGCAGAACCAGACGGTCTTCAAGTTTGCGTCCGACGTGAACGTGGACCAGACCACGGAGATCGCCCGCATGCAGCGGATGCTCGCCGACCTGGTGCTGGGCAGCGGCAAGTAACTCGCAGGTGTAGTCAATGGCAGTGCACGGTGCAGACGCGCGGGCCACGGATGACCCGGACGCCCGAACCAACCACGGATAACCAGATGACAGCACGGACGTATTCCATCGCCCATCGCACGTTGGTCCTCACCACCCTCGCCGTGATGGCTTGCGCGCGGGGAACGACGGTCAACAGTGCGCCCTCACGCATGCGCGACCCGCGCGTGGGGCTCAAGGCCGGCATGCATGACGCCGGCGAGGCCATCAATGGCATGGCGCGCCTCGCCACGGGCATTCCGACCGGCAAGTTCGAGGGCAGCACCAACTCCGACCTGGCCTTCACCGGCAACTACGCCATCCAGGGGAACTACAACGGCTTCCAGATCTGGGACATCTCCAACCCGCGGCAGCCGCAACTGGTGAACGGCTACTACTGCCCGGCCTCGCAGAGCGACGTCTCGGTCTACAAGAACCTGCTCTTCGTCTCGGGCGAAGGGATGACGGGTCGCCTGGACTGCGGGGGTGGCGGCGTGCAGACGGCGGTGAGCAAGGATCGCCTCCGCGGCCTGCGCATCTTCGACATCACCGACATCCGCAACCCGAAGAACGTCGGCAACGTGCAGACGTGCCGCGGGTCGCACACGCACACCGTGCTCGTCGACCCGAAGGACAAGGACAACGTCTACGTCTACATCTCGGGCTCGGCCAACATCCGGCCCGACGC
>JAEUJK010000446.1 GCA_016794735.1 Gemmatimonadota bacterium
GGGCGTGGACAACGGCATCGAACGCGAGCCGCGCGTGCGGGTGTACAACATGGGGGCCAACCAGTGGCGCACCTACCCCACGTGGCCCCCGCGCGAGGCCAAGCCCGTCACGTACTACCTCGACAGCGACGGCACCGCCAATACGCTGAAGGGGAACGGGCGCCTGGTGCTCACGCGACCGCGTGCCGCGGCACGCGACACCTTCACCTACGACCCGCTCAAGCCCACGCCCAGTGCCGGCGGGCAGGTCTGCTGCTTCAATGCCGCCCAGCCGGGTTCGTTTGACCAGGCGCCGATGCAGTCGCGGCCCGACGTCCTTGTGTATACCTCGGACGTGCTCACGGCTCCGGTCGACGTCACCGGCCCGGTGACGGTGACGCTCCACGTCGCCTCGGACGTGAAGGACACCGACCTGATGGTGCGACTCGTGGACGTCCACCCGGACGGGAAGGCGTACAACCTCGACGAGCAGGCGCTCCGGTTGCGCTGGCGCGACGGGTGGGATGCGCCGGTGTTGATGGAGCCGGGGAAGGTCTACCAGGTGAAGCTGCCGCCGCTCGTGACCAGCAACACCTTCAAGGCCGGGCACCGGATCCGCATCTCGGTCGCGAGCAGCTCGTTCCCGGTGTACGAGCGGAACCTCAACACGGGCGGGCCCAACTACAACGAGAAGGATCCCGTGGTGGCGCACACGAGCATTCACCACGGCCCGGCCCATCCCTCGTCGGTGACGCTCTCGGTGGTGCCCGCTCGACCCTAGAGCTGGACAGCGACCCCGGCCAGCGCGGCAGCGACGGCCGGGATGTCGCCGCGGTGGGACAGGTCGAGCACGCCGCCCGCGAACGGGATGACGGCGAATCGCTCGTGGAGTTCGTCACGTGCGATGCGCACTGCGTCCTGCAGCTCGAGTTCACCACGCACCGACGGGGTCACCCGGCGGCACGCCGCGAAGATCGTCGGCGTGAACGACCAGAGGTTCATGCTCACGAGGGAGACGGGCGCAAGGCGCGCGTAGGTGTCGGCGTCGGGCTTCTCGACGATCGACGCGAGCTGCGCGCTCCCGGGTGCTGCCTCGCCGCCATCTTCCACGGTCACGAGGGCAAACGCCCGCACCCGGTCCGCGGGGATGTTGCCCTCGCGCACGAGGGCGTGAGCGTCGAATCCCACGAGGCCGGCGCCGCCTGACGCGGCGAGGCGTCGGTACGCTTCCACCGGGTAGTAGTTGTCGGCGTTGAGGACGAGGAAGGTGTCGGGGCCGGCGAAACGCTCGGCGGCGGCTACGGCGTCCGCCGTCCCGCGGGGCTCAGCCTGCACCGCGAAGTGCACGCGCGCGCGGGTGAGGCCCGTCGCGTAGTGTGCGCGGATGCCATCGTGCTCGGGGCCAATCACCAGGCACACGTCGGTGATCCCTGCGTCGGCGAGCGCGCTGATCACGTAGTCGAGGAACGGGCGCCCGATCGGGATCATCGCCTTGAGTCCGGCATCTGCTGCCTTGGCCTGTGCCGCGTCGAGTGTTGCCTCCGCGTCGGCGCGGCGCATCCGGCTGCCGAGCCCGCGGGCGAGGATCACGGCCTTTCGGGTTGGCTTCATCGGGGTGCGGCCAGTGGGAGACTGCGCA
>JAEUJK010000469.1 GCA_016794735.1 Gemmatimonadota bacterium
CGGTTACGGCGAAAAGCGTGTCGACAACGTTGTGGTGTCTGCAAACGGCGTCGCCACCGCGAACATCAGCCTCGTGGCCGTCGTCACCGAGTTGAACCCGGTCGTCACCACCGCCTCGCGCAAGCCGGAGAAAGCGCTCGATGCCCCCGCGTCGATCTCGGTTGTCGATGTGCGTGACATCCAGGAGCGCCCCTCGGTCACCGTCGCGGATCACCTCAAGGGCATGCCCGGGGTGGACATCCAGACCGGCGGTATCGCGCAGAGCAACATCGTCGCGCGTGGCTTCAACAACGCCTTCTCAGGTTCGATCCTGACGCTGCAGGACTACCGCTTCGCCGCGGTGCCGTCGTTGCGCGTCAACATCCCCTTCCTGTTCACGGCCACCAACGAGGACATCGAGCGTGTCGAGGTTCTGCTCGGCCCCGCCTCCGCGCTGTATGGTCCGAACTCGGCCAACGGCGTGTTGCACGTCATCACCAAGTCGCCGTTCTCCTCGCAGGGCACGACGATCACGATCGACGGCGGCGAGCGTTCCCTGCTCCGTGGTTCGTTCCGCACGGCGGGCCTCTTCACGCCGAAGCTGGGTTACAAGATCTCCGGCGAGGCCTTCACGGCGAACGACTGGTCCAGCGAGACCGCCCGTGACACGCTGGGCGCCCGGATTGTCGGTGCCGGTGGCCGTCCCGTGTACGACCCGGGCGAGCCGGACGTCTTCCCCGCCGAAGCGCCTGCGTCGCGCCGCGGCCAGCCGAACATCCGCGACTTCGACCTGCGGAAGTACTCCGGTGAGGCGCGGCTCGACTATCGCCCGTCGGAAGACAAGGAGTTCGTCACCACCTTCGGCGTGAACATGTTCGCGAACGGCCTGGACTATACGGGCGCGAACGGCACCGGCCAGGTGAAGAACTGGCTCTATCGCTCGATCCAGCAGCGCGCCCGCATGGGTCGCCTCTTTGCGCAGGCGTTCCTCAACGTGAACAATGCCGGCAACGACGACTCGCTCGACACCGACGGGACCTTCCTCCTCCGCTCGGGCCAGCCGATCGTCGACCAGTCGCGCGTGTTCGCCGCGCAGCTCCAGCACGGCTTTGCGTGGGGCAGCAAGCAGGATTTCGTCTACGGCCTCGACTACATCAACACCGACGCCCGCACCGGCGGCACGATCAACGGCCGTAACGAAGACAACGATGGCATCCGGGAGATCGGCGGGTACATCCAGTCGACGACGAACCTCACCAGCAAGTTCGACTTCATCGCCGCGCTGCGCGCCGACAACAACAACCGCATCGAGGGGAACCAGATCTCCCCGCGTGTCGCCCTCGTCTTCAAGCCGAGCGCCACGCAGAACTTCCGCGCCACGTTCAACCGCGCGTTCTCGACGCCGGCCAACTTCTCGTACTTCCTCGACCTGATCCAGGCGCGGAACATCGGCAACTCGGGCTACAACATCCGCGCGCTCGGCAACCCGCCGAAGGAAGGCTGGACGTTCAACCGGTCCTGCAACGCGTCGCTGAACGGCGGGCTGTGCATGAAGTCGCGCTTCTCCGGCGGCAACGACTGGGTGCCGTCCTCCGCGGCAGCGATGTACCCGGGCGTGGTCACGGGGCTCCGCTCCACCCTGATCGCGCAGCTCACGCCGTCGCTCGGCGCGAACACCGCGACCGCCCTCGTGAACTTCCTCGGCACGCTGCGCCCGACCGATGCGCAAGTCGGCTCGCGCATGGCGTACCTCAACGCGGCGACGACGAACCTCACCCCGGGCCAGGTCGGCGATATCCGCCCGCTGGACGCCTCGTACAACAAGACCTACGAACTCGGCTACAAGGGCATCCTGGGCAATCGTGCCCGCCTGGCGATCGACGCGTGGTTCCAGCAGCGCGGCGACGTCGGCAACCCGGCCGGCCTCTCCACGCCGAACATCTTCTTCAACGGGGCGCAGCTCGGTGCCTACCTCGGGCCGAACATTGCCCAGGCCCTGATCGGCGCCGGCATTCCCGCGCAGCAGGCGGCCGCGGCGGCCACGCAGATCGCGACGCAGATCGCCACCCTCGCCGGCCAGCTCCCTGTCGGCATCGTGCAGTTCAACGATGCGCGGTTTGCCAACGGCACCGACCTCTATGCGACCTACACGTCGCAGAGCGACAAGGAGATCAACGTCAACGGCATCGACGCAGCGCTCGACCTCGTCCTCAACGACAAGTGGACGGTGTCGGGGATGTACAGCTACGTCAGCAAGACGGTCTTCGAGGATGTCACGAGCAGCAACAACACGGCCCTCATGCTCAACTCGCCGGCCAACAAGGGATCGCTCGCGCTCAAGTACCGGCACGAGGCCAAGGGGCTCGGCTTCGAGGCGCGCACGCGCTTCAGTGACGCCTTCCCGGTGAACTCGGGCGTATACGCGTCAGGGCCGAACCTCCAGGGTCGCCCGATCACCTTCCAGCGCCCGGGCACGA
The DNA here is from genome assembly GCA_016794735.1 of Gemmatimonadota bacterium. GTDB lineage: Bacteria > Gemmatimonadota > Gemmatimonadetes > Gemmatimonadales > Gemmatimonadaceae > RBC101. The sequence goes on from JAEUJK010000469.1 coordinate 2,457, forward strand.
CGACGTTCTATCGCTACGACGAGGTCGAGTCCGCGACGGTGTTCGACATCGGCTTCAACTACCGCCTGCCGATTGCCGGTGCGAAGGAAGTGATGATCTCGGTCAACGGGACCAACATCTTCGACCAGGGTTATCGCACGATGCCCGGCGCGCCGCTCATCGGCCGCCTCTTCCTGACCCGGCTCCAGTACTCGTTCTAGGGAACCCGCAGGTCACTTGCACCAAAACGAAAGCGGCTGCCTTCGGGCAGCCGCTTTTTTTCTTGCACCACA
>JAEUJK010000474.1 GCA_016794735.1 Gemmatimonadota bacterium
CGCACGATGGCAGGACTGGCGCCGCGCGTCGGCGCCCACTTGGAGATCTGGATCGCCTGGGCGTGGTGGTGGATCATCCCCGACATGAACTCGATGTCGGCGGTCGTGTACGGGTAGCGCAGGGAGTCGGCGCGGGCACGCGCCATCGCAGCCTCGGGCCCCATGTGGGACGGGGTCGGGCGGTTCCCCGCGCAGGCGGCGGTGAATCCCAGCGCGAGAGCGGCAAGGGTGCGGAATCTCATATGGAACGGGGGTTGGACAGGGGAAAGATCGGGGAGGTTGCGGCCAGATGCCATTGGGGGAGGGCTGAGTTGACGGGAGTCGGGGACAAATGGCTCCCCAAGGGGTGGGTTTACCCCCGGGAGGTGCGGAATACCCCCAGTGGCCGCATTTTCCGCGGCCCCGCACCCCCGTCATGTCCACAGTCTTCCAGAAGCTGAATCTCAAGGACGAGGAGGAAATCGTCGTCCTCAATTCCCCACCTTCCTTCGAGGTGGAACTCGGACGGCTGGACGGCGTCCGTGTGCTCCGCCGGGCGGCGGAGGCCAAAAAGGTCCGGTTCGCCCTCGCCTTCGCCACCACGCAGAAGCAGGTCGATGACGCCACGAAGGGGCTCGCCGCGCGGGCGGACGGCGACATCAAGCTCTGGTTCGCCTACCCCAAGCAGTCCTCGAAGCGCTACACCTGCGAGTTCAACCGCGACACCGGCTGGGCGGCGCTCGGCGCGGCCGGCTACGAGCCCGTGCGGATGGTCGCGATCGACGAGGACTGGTCGGCGGTCCGGTTCCGCCGCGCCGAGTTCATCGCGTCCATGAAGCGCGATCCCAAGCACGCCCTGTCTGCGGAGGGAAAGAAGCGCGCCGGCCGGAAGGGCTGACTATCTCCCGTCCCCGGCCGGGCGATGGACGGGCTACGGTCGCGGCGCGTTCTGCTCGATGTGCTTCGCCATGATCCGCAACAACTCCTGGTTGGACCAAGGCTGCCACCCGTGTGGCTTGAGGGGCCGTCCATACGTGATGGTGCCACCGTAGTAGGGGCCTTTCCCCGGCTCCCGGGTGCTCTCGAGGAAGGTCTCCATGCGGTAGACGCCGAGGTTGAGGAAGTAGTTGTCCATGTCCCCAACCGCGATGTGCAGCTTGCCGACGAGTTGCGGCCCAAGGGTGGACCAGTGGCGCTCGAGGTAGTCGCGCAGGTCGTAGCCCCGCTCGCGCATCGCGTTGGCCACCGTGTGATCGATGACGCCGGTGCGCTTGTCCCAGAGTGGCTTGGGGTAGCCATCACTCCCCACCGGGGCCCACGCCGCCTGCCAACCGTCCCACTGCCCGCCGGATCGCCCGTGTGACGCGATCACCGCCTCCGCGGCGTTTTCCTCGCGCATCGTTACGTCTGTCATCCCCTCCACCGTACGGCTCGATGGGATCTCGCGCGGCAGCCAGGATCCTTCACGGATGACAAAGGCGTTGGAGTCGGCGTAGATGTTGCCGAACTGGTAGTTCCGGAAGTCGAGTTGGTCCGGGTACAGGGACCACGCCCCGCCAAACACCTGCGGGTAGTGCGCCTGGAGGGCGAGCACGTCCCATCCACCGGTCGAGCCACCCGTGAGCACCCGCGCGTGCGGGGCGGCGATGGTGCGGTAGCGGCGGTCCATCTCGGCGACAAACTCGCGCGTGATGGCGTCGCCGTAGGGACCGTTGTTGGCCGAGTTGAGGACGTAGCTGTCGTCGTAGAAGGGGGTCGAGTGCTGGAGGAAAACGGCGATCACCTCCGGCACCTGGCCACTCGTCCATGCGCGCTGGAATTCGCATCCCGGCTCTCGCGACGTGCGGGCAAGGCGTGCCGTCCGGGCGGTCGCACTTTCCGGTGTGTCGCAGCCATCGAAGGTGAAGCCGAACGGCGGCCGATCGGAGTAGTGGCCGACGGTGTAGACCACCGGGTAGCGCTTCTGGGTGTTCTGGTGATATCCCCGTGGCAGGAGGACCACGCCACCCAGGGTCATCGGGTGGTTCCAGAACGCACTCACGAGCTTCGACTCGAAGGTGAAGCGTTCCACCCATTCCGTGTTTGGGGTACGCGCCACCGGCGGGAGCACTTTCGTCAGGGACAGGGACACACGCGATGCGCGCGTGATGCGGACCTTCTGCACCTCACTCACGAGGGCACCGGGTGATGCGTTGAAGCGCTGCCCCTCGCCAGCATCCATGTGCGCCCAGATCGTGTGGCCGTCCGCGCGCGCGAACCTGGTGTACGGGAGGACCATGCCCTGCACGAAGTACTCGCCGGGGGGAAGGTCGCCCACGGAGGCGAGGGGGAAGCCCGGGGTGCTCGGGTCGACCTTGACCGATGCGCCGGGACGGAGGTCGCTGACATCGACGCCAAAGAACGGCTCGCTGCGTCGCGTCGTGCCGGCTTGCAGGCGTGGCTCCGTGCCGCCGGTGCGTGCGATGAAGACGAACGCGCGCCCGGTGATCGGGCCGGGGCGTGTCGTGGCGGGGTAACTCAACGTGAACGTCTGCGCCATGAGCGGAGCGGCGGCGCAGGCGGCAATGAGGCAGGAAAGAACTCGCATGCCATTATCTTGGGCGGGAACCCTCCTCGTGGCTATCCCGTGCGCATCGCCCTCGCGTCACCTCGCATTGCCACCTCGGTAGATGACGGCCTCGTGCAGGTGCGTGCACTCGCGAGCGACGCCGCCGCGCGTGGCGCGCGGCTGGCCTGCTTTCCCGAGGCGTATCTCCCCGGGCTTCGTGGCCAGGACTTCGACGTCCCGGCATGGAACGCGGCGGAAGAGCAGCGGGTGACCGATGCCACCTGTGCGATCGCGCGCGAGCTGGGGATCGCGATCATCATGGGGATCGAACATGTCGGTCATGCCGGCTCGCAGATCGCCGCCCTCGTGGTGAGCGCCGCCGGGGACGTGCTCGGCATGCAGACGAAGAACCAGCTCGATCCCAGCGAAGACGCGCCCTACGTGCCCGGCGAGGAGCGTCGCATGTTCGAGGTCGAGGGGCTGCGCTTTGGCGTGGCGATCTGCCACGAAGGCTGGCGCTACCCGGAGACCGTGCGCTGGGCCGCGCGACGCGGTGCGCACGTGGTCTTCCATCCGCAGCTCACCGGGAGCGATCGCACCGGCCCCGTGTTGCGCACGTGGGGTGCCGCGGACAGCCCGTATTACGAGAAGGCGATGATCATGCGCAGCCGCGAGAACACGATCTGGTTCGCGAGCGTGAACTACGGCGTGCGGTACCAGGAATCCGCGACCACCGTGATCAACCCGACGGGCGAGTTGCATGCGCACCTCCCGTATGGGGAGCCGGGGGTGCTGGTCACGGAGATCGATCCGGCACTCGCGACGGGACTGCTTGCGCGTCGATTCGCGCCGGAGCGGTACCGGGCTGCGGAGGGTTAGGCGGCACCTCGGCGGGCACGACGCACGGCGTCGCGCAGGGGTCGCGTCACACCCGTGAACGTCGGGGTGTGACGCGACGGCGGTGGATCACCGCGCGGCGAGCGCGCGTTGCAGTTCGGCCAGGATGGCCTTGGCGTCGGCGAGCACCTTGCGCTGCGTACCGGTAGGGGCCTGCAGCCCGCCATGCCGGGCGCCACTGCCATTCCACGCGCCGGGTAGGGCCGCGAGCGCCGCGACCGGGCCACGGGGACGGCCAAAGCCGCCGCCTCCGCCGCCGGGGCCGCGTCCGCCGGCTGGTGCCAGGCCGAGCTTCTGCACGAGCGGCGCATAACGAGTGGAGTCGGTGGCCGACGCCGACCCCAGCATCGCGCGGAACTTCGCGATCCCGTCCGTCAGCTTGGCTTGCACGTCCTGCGCCTCGAGCAGGAAGCTCTCCCGCGCCTGGTGGTCGGCGAGCGTCACCATCGAGCCCGGTTCGCCGCGCACGGTGAACACCTGACGGCTGCGTGCGCCGTCCACGTCCATCGTCACGGTGTACGTTCCCGGGGCGACATAAAACCCACGCGGGCCGATGTTGTGCGCAGGAATCGGGAGCGCCTGCCGTCCCGAGGTGCGTCCACCCTGCATGCCCGGTGGCACCCCTTCTTCACCGCCACCACCGCCCCCGCCAGGTCCACCGGCAGCGGGTGGGTAGCGCAGGTCCCAGTTCACGCGGTGCGCCAGCCCCGCGGCGGTCGGGCCACTCAGCTCGCGAATCACGCGGCCGGTGGCGTTGGTCACCGTGAACTTCACCGATTGCGCGGCCTTCCCCAGGTGGTAGGTGAAGACCGCGCCTTCCACCGGGTTCTCGGCGGCGTAGATCGCGTGGGCGGCGGTGGACACGTCGGCCCAGTAGTTGATCAAGGTCGCCTGGCGCACCGGGAAGAGGTGCGCCGACTTGCTCGCGATGGTTGGCGTCCATTCCGCGATCGGTGACACGTCGTCGAGGATCCAGATCGCGCGGCCGTGCGTGCCCAGCACCAGGTCCTTCGTGCGGGGGTGCACGATCAGGTCGTCGTATCGCGTGGTCGGGAGTCCGGCCGTGAGGCGCTGCCAGTGCTCGCCGCCGTCCACGGTGAAGTAGACAAAGCGCTCCGTGCCGGCAAAGAGCACCTGCCCCTTGCCCGGGTACTCGACGATCGACCGCACCGGCGCATCGGGGGCCAGTCCGTTGGTGACATGGGTCCAGGTGCGGCCGAAGTCGGTGGTGCGGAAGATGTGCGGCGCAAAGTCGCCCGCGCGATGGTTGTCGAAGGTGACGTACGCCGTGCCGCGGCCGCTGCTCGAGGCCACGATGCGATCCACGAACGACCCGCTCGGCACGCCGCTGATCCCGGCGCTGAGTTCGGTCCAGGTGGCGCCACCGTCGCGCGACAGCTGGACGTTGCCGTCGTCCGTGCCCGCCCAGAGTACGCGGGGATCCAACGGTGACTCGGCGACCGTCGTGATCTCCGAGAAGTTGGACTCGCCGTCGTTGCGGGAGATCCGGATCTCGGTGTTGAGCACGCCCGCCATGCGGAGCGTGTCGCGATTGACGCGTCGCGTCAGGTCGGCGGTGGCCGTCCAGGTGGAACCGAAGTCGCGCGAGATGAGCAGCTTGTTGGCGCCGAGGTACACCGTGCCGGCCACGTGCTGCGACGCGACGATCGGGGCCGTCCAGTCGAAGCGATACGTCTCACCGGAGGGGGCCTGCGGCTGGATGTCGTAGCGATCGCCGGTTTCCGCGTCCACGCGGGTGAGGTTGCCGCCGCTGGAGGTGGAGTACACGTACCGGTGGCCGCGCTTGTCGACGGCGTGTCCCGTGCCGTCGGAGAAGCCGATCTGCCGCCAGTCGCTGTTGAGGATGCCTAACCAGTGGGTGGTCTGGCTGGGTCCCATGAACGAGTGTGCATCCTGCAGGCCGCCGTAGACCCAGTACGGGTCGCGGTTGTCGACGGCGATGCGGTAGAACTGCGCGACGGCGAAGTTGTTGATCCGGGAGTAGGTGTATCCCAGGTCCCACGACTCGTGCAGGCCGCCGTCGCCGCCGAGCAGGAGGTGACGCGGGTTGGACGGATCGATCCAGAGGGCGTGGTGGTCGTCCTTGAGTCCCAGGTCATACGTGGGGGAGTTGGGCATCCCCTCGAACGTGGTGCCACCGTCCTCGCTCTTGGAGGGCTGCACCCCCATGAGCCAGATGCGCTTGTCGGTGGTTGGGTCGATGTAGGGCTTGGAGTAGTACATCGGCCGCGGGTTCTGGCGGCTCACCATCTTCCAGGTCGCGCCGGCGTCTTCCGTGCGATACAGGCCGCCCTGGCCGGGATGCTCCACCGTCGCGACGAGGATGTTCGGGTTCGACATCGCGAGGGAGACGCCGATGCGGCCCTTGTCGCCGCTCGGGATTCCCGAATCGATCTTGCGCCACGTCGTGCCGCCGTCCGTCGTCTTCCAGAGGCCGGAGCCCGGGCCACCGCCATTGAAGCCGAAGGCGGAGCGGAGGCGCTGGTAGGTGGCCGCATACAGCACGTTCGGGTCACGCGGGTCGATGACCAGCTCGGTCGCCCCGGT
>JAEUJK010000510.1 GCA_016794735.1 Gemmatimonadota bacterium
CGTGGTGACCGTCATGGTCTGGTTGTGCAGCTCGCACCGAGCGGTCGGCGTGAAGGGCGAGATTTCGCCATAGGAATAGAATCCCGCCAGCACCGTGTCCGGTCCGACGACCTCGCGGACGGCTTCCACCTCTTCCTCGATCCGCTGCTGAAGCACCAGGCGGCGCCCGACGCAGCTGATGAGCAGGGCGAGCGACGGGACCGCACCCGCCAGTGGGGCGTAACTGGTGCGGGCCGCGCCGGCCGCGCCATCGACGAGTCGATCGACATTCGCACGCATGAGCTGCGCGTAGGCGCCCTGCGGCACATCACCCGCGAAGGTCATCGTGCCGGCGTCGGCGTCCACCGCGAGCACGGTGCGCACCACCGCCCGTTCCTTCTGGCTGGCGCGCACGCTGAGGGGAAATCGCAGGGCGCTCGCCGGAAGGCCGGCCGCATGTTCGCCGAGGTAGGTCTCGTACAGGGAGAGCGCCGAGCGTCCGTCGAGTTCGTGGAGGACGTTGCCGTGGCTGCGCGTGATGAGCCGTTCCGGTCCGAATGGATCCCAGCCGCCCAGCGACGCACACCCGATGCGGAGGGCGGGCCCGTGCAACCCCACGGCGGCGACGAGGCCGGGTTCGCATCTGTCCTCGTGCACGACCAGGGTCTCGCGAAAGCGATCGCCGTCAGCCGACAGTCCGCCGGTGACGCCCACCTCGGGCCCGAGGATCGATGTCAGTCCGCGCACCAGGTCACTGCCGTTCACCCGCAAGCCATCGGAGAACACGACGACGTGCACCAGCTCGTTGCTGCGCACCTGTTGTCCCAGCCATTCGCCGGCGCGGAAGGAGTCGCCGGCGTCCTGGATGGGTGTCACGTGTGCACACACGCGCGACTGGCGAAAGGTGACCGCGGTGCAGGTGAGCCCCTCGTCCACCACCTGGGTCCCGGCGATCTCGCCGGCCGTGCTGCATCCTGTAATTAGTGCCGAGGGGAAGGCCTCGCGCACCGGGTCCTGCCAGGCACGCGCCCGGAGGACATCGGGATTGCCGAAGACGAGGAGCCATTGCGCTTCCCTACTCGGTGCCGGCGACGCGGACCATCCGTCTTGCGGACTCCATCGGTATTGCGAGGTGCGCATCGGGTCAGGATAAGCGAGCGGCGAGCAAACGACGTCGCGGCAATCTCGGTCCAAGGCGCCGGGCGGCCAAGGAGGGATCGGCAAATCCGCGTATGGCGGTGGCGCGGTTCGTCACGTGGTCGAACCGGGCAGGCCGGAGCGGTCGGGATCCGGAGGCGGCAGGACCTCGATCCGGGCGGGGCGGGGGAGAAACGAGCGCGAAGGGGACACGTTCGGCGTTCGCGAGGACCGGGGAGGCCGGCCTGCGGGGTTCCACGTTAATGGCCGCCAGTGTCGACCGGGCACCGAAGAAACGTGCTTCCCGGTCGCCGGCCCGCGCGTGCAGGCACCGGAGGGCTCGACACCGCGTTGACCCTGCGGGGATGGCCAATCTGTCCGAGGTCCACCCGCCCCGCGGTCCGCGGTGCCCCGACGGCCCGGGGTGCGGACCCGTTATCTTGGGCGCGGTATCACTTTCACGAGGGAATCCACGGTGAAGATCGCCGTTTGTATCAAGCGGGTGCCCGAAATGGACGGCACCTTCCGGATTGCGGCCTCCGGGGCCGCGGTCGACGAGTCCGGCCTCAAGTTCGACATGTCCGACTTCGACGGATACGCGGTCGAGGCGGCCCTGCAGATGACCGAGAAGCTCGGCGCGGGCGAAGTGCACGTCATTTCGCTGGGCCCCGACATCGTGCAGGAAACGCTGCGCAAGGCGCTCTCGATGGGATGCGCGCGCGCCACGCAGCTCAAGTGTGACGCGGTCCCCTACGACCCGTTCGCGATTGCGTCCGCCCTCGTGGCGGAGTTGCAGGGTGGTGGGTACGACCTGGTGATGTTCGGGAAGATGTCCATCGACTCGGCCAACGGTGCCGTCGGCTTCATGGTCGCGGAGTTGCTCGGCCTGCCGATGGTCCACGGATGCTCGAAGCTCGAGGTCGCGGCCGGCAAGGGCAGCGCCCGTCGCGAGATCGAAGGCGGTGGTGAGCTGATGACCTTCTCGCTCCCGGCCGTCGTGTCGATCGATGAAGGGATCGCGCGGCCGCGCTACCCCTCGCTCAAGGGGATCATGGCGGCAAAGAAGAAGCCGCTCGACATCAAGCCGGCGCAGCTCGGGCCCGTCGCGTTGACGGTCGAGCGGATGGAGTTGCCGGCGTCGCGGCCGCCGGGCCGCATCATTGGGGAGGGGGCCGCGGTGGTTCCCGACCTGGTTCGTCTC
>JAEUJK010000539.1 GCA_016794735.1 Gemmatimonadota bacterium
GGCACCGCGCCCTCTCCGCCCTCATCGCGGATGCCCAGGACTTCACCCGAGCCGGCCACCACTCCCTCGAAGACATCGGTGAGCGTCCGCAGGTCCCGCACCGTCGGCAAGGAGAGGCTTGGACTGGCATCGCGACGACTGCGCACCACCTGCCCGAACGCGACGAGCTGATCCGCCCCTGGCACCGGAAGGGGCCGCAGCAACACCATGCTGACGATGCTGAAGATCGCCGTGGTGGCCGCGATGCCGAGCCCCAGGGTGACGGCCGCCGTGAACCAGTACAACGGTCGGCGTGAGAGGGAGCGCATCCCGCGATGGAGGTCGCGCATGAGGTCCTCGAGCCAGCGCGTGCCGCGCTCATCGCGCACGGCCTCACGCGCCACATCGACCCCGCCGAATGCCGCGCGTGCCTGGCGACGCGCCTCCGCCGGTGCGACCCCGCGCGCCACTCGCTGCTCCACGTCGCGTTCGAGGTGAAAGGCGAGCTCGGCCTCCATTTCACGGTCCATGGATCGTCGCGAGAACAATCCGCGAAGGCGCACCTGGATCTCGGAGAAAAGCGACATTGGCGTATCGGATGCGGTGTGTCCCTATGCCATCCTACAGGAAAGCGGCGGCGGGGGTTTCACCCCGCCCCTGGTCACGCGCTCGCCATCACCATCTGCACGGCCGCCACGAACCGCTGCCAGTCCGCCGCTTCGTCGCCCAGGTGCCGGCGCCCCGCCGCGGTCAGCGCATAGAACTTGGCCTTGCGGTTGTTCTCGCTCTCGCCCCACCGCGCCGAGATGAGGCCCTTGCGCTCGAGGCGCTGCAGCGCGGGGTAGAGCGACCCCTGGTTGATGACCAGCACGTCGCGCGAGAGCCGCCCGATGTGCTGGGCAATCCCCCACCCGTGCGTCGACTCGAGGCTGAGCGCCTTGAGGACCAGCATGTCGAGGGTGCCCTGGAGGACGTCGGTTTGCATCGGGGTCGGTGAGGACGACACCTACGATGACACGCCTCCCTGTAGAACCGCAAGGGGAGAGGCGGCCTTCCCGCGCCGCCACGAACCTCCCGCGCTTACGGCTGGGTCACCTTCACGGACGAAAACCCGATCCCATCCGATCCCCCCTGGGTCACGACGGTCTGGACCACGCGGGCGCCAGCGATGTCGATCAGCACCGCCTGGTTGGCGCCCTTGAGCGTGACGACGGCGGTGCGACCACCCGGGAGCAACGTCACCCCCTGCGGCGACGCCGGCTGGCCGGACACCGCGGGGATCGGGATCGATGCGCGGATCGTGCGCGCGGCAACATCCACGAGGTGCACGTGCTCGCTCCCCGGGTCCGTGACCACGGCCGTGCGGCCGTCCGGGGTGATGGCAATGCGATAGGCAAAGCCGAAGCCATCGATGGTGGCCGTCTTCCCGCTCGCCGCATCGACGACGATCACCTGCTTCGCCGAGTTTGCGCCGGCCCAGACTTCCTTGCCATCCGGCGTGATGGCGAGTCCCTCGACCGGTGTGCCGACCACGTGCACTGCCCGTCGCGTGCGCGACGGCAGGTCGAACACCGAGACGCTCCCGCTGCGCAGGTTCGTCGTGGCCGCGGTGCTACCATCGGGGGTCGTCGTCACCATGTGCGACGTCTGCCCGCCGGTCTCGATCGTCCCGGTGACGGCACCCGAGGCGAAGTCCACGACACCGATCACTCCGTTCACTTCGGAGGTAACCACCAGCTCCTTGTCGCCCGGAAGGAAGTGGACCCCATGTGGACGTGGCAACGACTCGAGCTCGATACGTCGCGCGACGACGCCGCGTGCGACGTCGATCACCAGCAGGGACTTCCCCACCCCATTGCGATCGCCGTACTCGGCGACCACGGCCCAACGCCCGTCGTGCGACACCGCCACTTCGTGTGGAGCCACGGCGGTGGGAAAAACCGCGAGTGAACGCCCGGTCGCGGCATCGATGAGCTGCGCCGTGCCCGTCGTCATGTTGGATGCGACGAGGGTCCCGGTG
>JAEUJK010000554.1 GCA_016794735.1 Gemmatimonadota bacterium
GTCTCGAACCGCGAACCCGACCCCGATCGCTTCTTCAACTACGACATCTTCGCGGTGCGCGCGTCCGACGGCGTCGTGCGACGCCTCACGGAGACGCGCAGCGCCGAGTACAACCCCACCTGGTCGCCCGACGGTCGCACGATCGCGTACCTCGGCACCAAGCGTGACCTGACCTCGTCGGAAACGACGATGGAAGACACCCACGTGTGGGTGATGAATGCCGATGGCAGCAATCGGCGCGAGGTGGTGCGGCTCGACAACCGGCAGGGCGCCCCGCAATGGTCGGCGGATGGCCAGTCGCTCTACTTCACGATGCAGGACCACGGCAACGTCCACCTCTACCGCCAGAGTCCGTCCGACGGCCAGGTGATGAAGGTGCTGACGGACTGGGGGACGGTCGGCTCGTGGTCGCTCGGCGGGGACGGCGTGGTGGCCTATGCCTACACGAGCACAGCGCATCCCGCCGAGTTGTACGTGCGGGCACGCACCGGCGGCCCGCGCCGGCTCACGCAGCTCAACGCCGACGTCCTCAACGGACGCCGCCTGGGGCGGGTGGACTCCTTCACCGTGCGTTCCGTGGGTGGGCGCGAGGTTCAGTCGTTCCTCACCTTTCCCGCGGAACCGCGCGCCGGGGCCAAGGCGCCGCTCATCGCCCTGATCCACGGGGGACCGCACGGCCAGCAGGGGCCGGCGTTCAACGCGAGCGCGCAGGTCTACGCCGCGCGCGGATATGGCGTGTTGATGGTGAACTACCGGGGCTCCACCGGGTACGGCCAGGAACACGCCGACGCGATCTTCGGGGACCAGAACGGCGCGGAAGCCGAGGACGTCCTCGTCGCGATCGACAGTGCGCTCGTGCGGTACCCGTGGATCGACGCGGACCGACTGGGCGTGGAGGGTGGCAGTTACGGCGGGCAGCTGGCCAACTGGCTGGTCACACGCACCACCCGCTTCAAGGCCGCGATTCCCCGCGCGTCGATCTCCAACCTCGTCTCGTTCAACTACACCGCGTACTACCACGACTACCTCGCCGTGGAGTTCGGCGCGTTTCCGCACCAGAAGGGGTTGATGGACGAACTGTGGAAGCGGTCGCCGCTGCGCTACGTGGATCGCGTGAAGACACCGACCATGCTGGTGCACGGCGAGAACGACAACGACGTACCAATCGCCGAGGCGGAACAGTTCTACATCGCGCTGCGCGACGTGGGGGTGGAGACGATCATGGTGCGGTATCCCCGCGAGGGGCATGGACTTCGCGAGACCAAGCACCTCGTGGACGTGCTCGAGCGGTCGATGCGGTGGTATGAGCGCTGGTTCCAGGTGCAGTAAGGTGGGCGTGGCACTCAAGCATCTTCCCGCGGCAGTACTCCTGTGGGTCGCAGTGTCGGGACACGTGGGCGCCCAGGCGACGCCTTCGGCACCGATGACGATCGGCGAGACGTTCACCATCCACTCCCGCGTACTCAGCGAGACACGGCGCATCAACGTTTACCTGCCACCGCCCTACACGGCGACAGCAATCGATCGCTTTCCCGTCCTGTACATGCCGGATGGGGGCATGGCCGAGGACTTCCTGCATGTGGCCGGGCTGGTGCAGGTGTCGGTGGGCAACGGCACGATGCGCCCCATGGTGCTTGTCGGCATCGAGAACACCGAACGGCGCCGCGACCTCACCGGACCGACGACCGTGGCCGAGGATCGCCGCATTGCGCCACGTGTGGGAGGCTCGGCGGAGTTCCGTTCGTTCATTCGCACCGAGTTGATCCCGGAGATCGAGCGACGGTATCGCACCACGCGCGAGCGAGCGATCATCGGCGAG
>JAEUJK010000598.1 GCA_016794735.1 Gemmatimonadota bacterium
GTGCCGCGTTCACCCCAGTGCGCCCGGATCACCAGCAGTTCGCTCGTGCCAACCAGCACGGCAATCGCCGCCAGGAGTTCGACCTGGCGCAACACGGCAAGCGGTTCCGTGCTCAACACGTGAACGGCTCCGAGCGAATGAGCTCCTGCTCGCCATCGGGCTCAGCGTCGACCACGATGAACTCGACCGTGTCTCCCGGTGAGGCGAGGCCAAGTCGTGTCACCTCGGCGCGCACCAGCTCGGTCACGAGTGCCTGGGACGTCTGCAGGGAACGCGCGTCCTCATCGGCCGCATCCTGGAGCAGCCGCTCCAGCAGGCTGTACGCTGCGAGTACTCGATTGCCTTCCGGGTTCCACAGGATGTGATGCACGCGGCGCGGCGGCGGCAGCAGGACCTGAAGCCATGGACCTGCGCTTGCCTGCGCTGTCGTGACCCGCGCGCGCAGCGCAATGCCCGACGCGGCCTCGTCGAAGAACCGCCACGAGGGAACGAACAGTCGACCAAGCGTCGCCAGCAATCGCATCTCGCTACCTGAAGCCAAGGTCGCGAAGGATCGCGCCGTAGGGGCGCGGCGGCGGTCCAACACGCCGCTGCTGCCAGCCGCGAAAGGACGCCGTGTCGAGCCAGAAACACTCGCGGAGTCCCGTCGCCGTGTCCTGCGCGCCAATGGGTCGCTCGTGCCCCGCGATGCATGCCTCCGCGCCAAAGCGTGAGCGTCCACGTGCGCCGATGTTCTGCAGGCCGGAGACTACCGGAAATCGTACGGTCGCGGGTTCGCTCGCACACCGATCACGTCGCCAGTTCCCGCGCTCACATGACGCACGAGTGGCGTAGTGCGCGTGCTTCTCTTTCGAGACCCACACCACCGGCGCTGCGCCGTCGGCGTCCCAGGAGAACCGCTGCAATTCGGCTTCAGGGGTCCACCGGCAGCGGTCGTCATCCCCGCAGTGGGCGGAGACGTAGATGGCCGACACGCGCCACATGGCGTCGCGGCGCGTGAGGTCGAGGGCGATGACTTCGCTGTCACCAGCGTGGCCACTGCAGCGCGGCCCGCGCAACCAGCACGAGACCCCCGACCACCCGCAGTCTTCCTCGTAGGCGGGGAGGTAGGCGATGCGTGCACCCTCACGCGTGGGCTGCACGGCAAACAGGTATCCGCCACGCAGCCGCGCGTCGCGCGAACTCCACAGGCAGTCGGTGCGATCGACCCGCAACACCGGGGCAAAGGCACGTGCGACGTCGAACTCGCACGACTCGCTGAGGCCGTCGCCATCGGGATCGGCAGACGTCGCGTCGCAGTCGATGCGCACGGGTGCCACGACGGCGGGCGATGGTGCAGCGGGCTCCGGCGCCCGAACGCAGGCCGCGAGGCACACGAGTGCCGCGGCGCGGACCGCGTTCGGGGTGTGCATCAGGCGCCCGGCGCTACTGCACCTTGCCCGCCAGGGGCCGGGTGGTGCGATTGCCGAGCGCGAGGCCGGTACGGAACATCAAGTCGCCGATGCGGGCCATCTTGTCGTAGTTGATGAGCGCGGCCTCGTCGGTCACCTGGTGGTACTGGCCGTGGAGTCCCGTGGTGAAGAAGACGATCGGGATCCCCTTGCGCGCGTAGTTGTAGTGGTCGCTGCGGTAGTAGATGCGCTCGGGGTGCGTGGTCGTGTCCCACTCGCGGTTGAACGTGAACGGCGCCCGGGCCGACGTG
>JAEUJK010000607.1 GCA_016794735.1 Gemmatimonadota bacterium
TACGCGGGCGCTCGTCCGGGGAAGGGGGCGTTGGGGCAGGCATCTCCCCTGTCAGACGACCGGCCGCTGAGGGACGGCACGGCCGTGATAGATTGCGAAAATGGGGCCCCGCCCGGGTGCTCCTGAGACCCCCATCCCGACGTTCCGAAATGACCGAACCGAGCCCATCTGCGGACCCGGCGGCCCCCGAGGGCTACGTCCCGTCCGTGGTTGAAGCGCGATGGCAGTCGCGCTGGCGCGAGCGCGGCACCAACCAGACCGACCTGGCTGGCGGTGAGCGGCCGTTCTACGCGCTCATGATGTTCCCGTACCCGTCCGCCGAGGGGCTGCACGTCGGGAACCTCTTCGCCTTCACCGGCACGGACATCTACGGCCGGTTCCAGCGCCTCCAGGGCCACACGGTCTTCGAGCCGCTCGGCTACGACGCGTTCGGGATCCACTCGGAGAACTACGCGCTGAAGGTCGGCGGGCACCCGATGCGGCTGATCCCGCGGAACATCGCGAACTTCCGGCGCCAGCTGGAGCGTGCGGGGCTCATGGTGGATTGGCGGCAGGCCGTGGATACCACGGATCCGTCGTACTACAAGTGGACCCAGTGGGTCTTCCTGCAGCTGTACAAGCATGGCCTGGCCTACAAGAAGAAAGCCGCCGTGAACTGGTGCCCGAGCTGCAAGACGGTCCTGGCCAACGAGCAGGTCATCGCCGGTGCGTGCGAGCGATGCGGCACGGTCGTGGAGCAGCGACTGCTGGAACAGTGGTTCTTCCGGATCACCGACTACGCGGGCCGGTTGCTCGACCACCTGGATACCCTCGACTGGTCGGAAACCACCAAGACGGCGCAGCGGAACTGGATCGGGCGCAGCGAGGGGGCCGAGGTCACCTTCCCGGTCGTCGGCAGTGACGCCGGGATCACGGTGTTCACCACGCGCCCGGACACGATCTTCGGCGCGACCTACATGGTGCTGGCCCCCGAACACGGGTTGGTCGAGCGCCTGACGACGCCTGCCCAGCGCGACGCCGTCGAGGCGTATCGCGCCCGTGCCGCCCGGCAGGACCTGGTCTCGCGCAAGGTCAACAAGGAAAAGACGGGCGTCTTCACCGGCAGTTATGCGACCAACCCGGCCACGGGGCAGCCGATCCCGATCTGGATCGCCGACTACGTGCTCATGGAGTACGGCACGGGGGCGATCATGGCCGTGCCGGGCCACGACGAACGTGACTTTGCCTTCGCGACCCAGTTCGCGCTGCCGATCGTGCGCGTGGTCGCGCCGGCCGGCGGGGACGCCTCGACGCCGCTCACCGAGCCCTTCGTCGACGACGAGAACGGACGGATCGTGAACAGCGGCGACTTCGACGGCCGCCCCGTGGCCGACGCGAAGCGCGAGGTGACGGCGTGGCTCGCGTCGCGCGGGGCCGGGAAGGGAGTGACCAACTATCGGTTGCACGACTGGTGCATCTCGCGCCAGCGGTACTGGGGGCCGCCCATCCCCATCATCTACTGCGATGCGTGCGGGCCGCAGCCGGTGCCGGAGTCCGACCTGCCGGTCGTGCTGCCGGACATCGAGGACTATCGGCCGGACGATTCCGGCGTCTCGCCCCTCGCGCGGCATGCCGAGTGGTATCATGTCGCCTGTCCAACGTGCGGAAAGCAGGGGCGCCGCGAGACCGACGTCTCCGACACCTTCCTGGACAGCGGCTGGTATTTCCTGCGGTACCCGAGCGCCACGCGCAGCGACGTGCCGTTCGATCGCGAGCTGACCCGCAAGTGGCTCCCCGTGTCGACGTACATCGGCGGCAATGAGCACGCGGTGTTGCACCTGCTGTACTCGCGGTTCATCACGATGGTGCTGCACGACATGGGGCACCTCGACTTCGAGGAGCCGTACACCCGCTTTCGCGCGCATGGCCTCATCATCAAGGAAGGGGCCAAGATGTCCAAGACGAAGGGCAACGTCGTCAACCCGGACCAGTTCATCGAGGACTGGGGCGCCGACGCCTTCCGCACCTACCTCATGTTCCTCGGCCCCTACGAGGAAGGCGGGGACTTCCGCGATGCGGGGATCAGCGGGGTCAAGCGGTTCCTCGACCGGCTCTGGCTGGCGGCCACCGAGGCCACCGACGCCGCGCCGGACGAGTCGGTGATGCGCAAGCTGCACCAGACGATCGCCAAGTGCGGGGCCGACATCCCGCGGCTCTCATACAACACGGCGATTGCCGCGATGATGGAGTACATGAACGTGCTCCGCAAAGGCGAGCGTCGTCCGGCGCGCGCCGAGGTGGCGCCGCTCGTCCAGCTGGTGTCACCCTTTGCGCCGCACCTCGCCGAGGAGCTGTGGGAGCGCCTGGGGAACACGCGGAGTGTCTTCGATAGCGGATGGCCGGCCTACGACGAGGCCCTCGCCCGCGACGAGACGATCCAGCTCGCCGTGCAGGTCAATGGCAAGTTGCGCGGTGCGTTGACCGTGGACCCGGGCATCACCCAGGATGCGGCACTCGCCCTCGCCAAGGCTGACGCGGGGGTCGCCAAGTTCCTGACCGGGGAGATCGTGAAGGTGATCTTCGTCCCGCGGCGGCTGCTCAACATCGTGGTGAAGGCCGGCTGACGAATCGCTCGTCACCGGCCCGGGGATGACGAGGGCGCCTGGCGCCCTCGCCGTCCCGAACGATCATTGGACCGTGAATTCCTTCGCCATGCCGTGCTCGAGGTGCGGCTTGCCGTCCTTGGCATCGGGCACGAAGCACAACAGCAGGTAGTTGCCGGGCGTGAGCTGCACCCGCACGTACCCGGTTCCGCCCGGTGCCATCGGCGCGAGTCCACCGAGTGCCTTCCCCGGCATCGGCCCTGAATACGTCGCTGCCCACTTGCCGAAGTCGGCGATGGTCTTGCCCGAGTCGAGCCGCGCGATGAAGAACTCATGCGACTGCTGGGCGGTGTTCGTCACCTTGATGACGTGTTCACCCGGGGTGAGCGCTGGCGCGATCTCGAAACCGTAGTCCATGAGCGTCATCGAGACGTCGCTCGTTGGCGCTGGTGCGGCAGCGGCGGTGGCGGGCACCACCGTCAGCTCGCGCACCATCCCCTTGGCGATGTGCGGCACCTTGTCGGGAATGTCGACGACGCAGAACAAGGCGTACGTGCCCGGTGCCACGTCGTGCATCACGATCGCCGTGTCGCCCACGGCCGGCGGGTTGGGGCCCCCGATCTCCGTGAGCCACGAGGGGAATGGGTCCGTGGGCTTCATCGTCTGGCTGGCGGCGATGAAGTCGGCGTACGTCTTGCCCTCGCCGATCTTCACGACCATCGCATGGTGCACGCCGGAGGCCGCGACGAGGTGGAACGCGGTCATCCCGCTCGGGATGGTGTCGGGCGCCGCGAGCGCGAAGTCGCTGGCGGTGATCGTGACCACGTTAGGCACGGCGGCGACGGCGGAATCGGCGGCCGGCGTTTCCGCACGGGAGCACGCAAACAGCAGGAGGGTCGTGACAGCGATGAGGGGTCGCATGGGTTCACGGAAGTGGAGGGGATCCAGGGCACGTGGTGGCGTGCGGCGGGCCTCGACAGATTGCGACCATCCGGGAGATCGCGCTAGCGATTTCCACGTGAGAAAGTCCACATTCCCGCGATCGAGTTCGTCGTCACCCTTGCCCACGCACGCCGTGAGTCACGCTGAAACGTTGGTCGTATCGCACGACGATGTCGTTCGCCTGCTGCCCATGGCTGCGTGCATCGACCTCATGGGAGAGACCCTCGCGTCACTCGCACGCGGCGAGGCACTCCTTCCCCTGCGTACCGTGCTGCGACTGCCCGGGCAGCGCAACATGTTCGCCGCGATGCCGGCCGTGCTCGGCCCGTCGATCGGGGCCAAGGTGATCACCGTCTTTCCGGACAACGAAGGAACGCCGTTCGAGTCGCACATCGGGGTGGTGCTCTACTTCGAGAACACCAATGGTCGGCTGCTCGCCATCATCGATGCGTCGTCGGTGACCGCGATTCGCACGGCCGCCGTGTCCGGCCTCGCCACGCGGCTCCTCGCCAACCCGAACGCGCGCACCCTGGCCATCCTCGGCAGTGGCGTGCAGGCGATGACACACCTCGAGGCCATGTGCGCCGTGCGCGGCTTCACGACCGTTCGCGTGTGGAGCCGTCACCTCCCCAACGCCGAGGCCTTCGCCGAGCGTGCGCGCGCGCAGCACGGGCGCACGGTAGAGGTGGTGCCGACCCCCGAGGCTGCCGTGCGTGGGGCGGACGTCATCTGTACGACGACCTCCTCGCGCGAACCCATCGTCCAGTCAGAGTGGGTTGCCCCGGGCGCACACATCAACGCGGTCGGCGCGAGCCAGGCCACCGCGCGCGAGCTGGACTCCGAGACGGTGCGACGCGCCCGCCTCTATGTCGATCGACGGGAGAGCGTGATGGCCGAGGCTGGCGACTTTCTCATCCCGCGCGAGGAAGGGGTGGTCGACAACACGCACGTGCTGGGCGAACTCGGCGAGGTGGTGCTCGGGCGTGTCGCCGGGCGCACTGGTCCCGGCGACGTGACCCTGTTCAAGTCGTTAGGCATCGCGATCGAGGATGTCGCCAGTGCCCGGTTCATCTACGAGCGCGCCCGCGAACTCGGCACCGGGACCTGGGTCGCCATCGGGGGGATGCGGTGAGGGCGCCGCTCCCCGTGCCGGTCCCCCTCGCGGAGATCGAGGCGGCGCAGCGGCGCATTGCCGGCACCGCGGTCCGCACGCCATTGATCCGGCTGCACATCGATGCGCCGTGCGAGCTGTGGCTCAAGCTCGAGAATCTCCAGCCCATCGGCTCGTTCAAGATCCGCGGCGCAGCCAACGCGATGGCGATGGCCGATCCCGATGCGCTGTCACGCGGGGTGTGGACGGCGAGCGCGGGGAACATGGCGCAGGGCGTGGCCTGGTGTGCGCGCGAGCGTGGCATCCGGTGCACCGTCGTCGTTCCCGAACACGCGCCTGCCGCCAAGGTGCACGCGGTCGAGCGACTCGGCGCAACCGTGGTGCGACGCCCCCATGAAGAATGGTGGCGGATCCTCGTCGAGCACGGCGCGCCAGGCTTCGACGGCGTGTTCATTCACCCCGTGAGCGAGCGCGCCGTGATTGCCGGGAATGGCACCGCCGGGTTGGAGATTGCCGCCGACCTCCCGGATGTCGATGCCGTGATCGTGCCGTACGGTGGCGGTGGCCTCGCCAGTGGCATCGCCTCCGCGCTGGCGGCGGTCGCGCCGCGGGTGAAGGTGCACGCGGCGGAGGTCGACACGGCGGCACCGCTCGCGGCGGCGATGCGCGCCGGGTCGCCGGTGCCGTTCGACTACCAGCCGAGCTTCGTGGATGGGATCGGCGGGCGCAGCGTGCTGGCGGACATGTGGCCGCTGGCGTCGACCCTGCTCTCCAGTTCGATTGTCGTGACGCTCGATGAGGTGATCGACGCGCTGCGCGTGCTGCTGGCGCGTGCGCGTGTGCTCGCCGAAGGAGCGGGTGCGGCTGCCGTTGCCGCTGGCAGGACCGGACAGGCGGGCCACGGCAAGGTGGTCTGCGTGATTTCCGGCGGAAACATCAACCTCGAGACGGTGGCGGGGTTCCTCGCCCCGTGAGCGTGCCATCCGTGCTGACGGGGCGATCCCTCATGAGACAACCGATGCGAAGCATCCTGTGGTTCGTGGCTGTCCCCTCGGTGCTTGCGGCGCAGGTGCCGGCCGAGTTCGCGGCCGCGCGCCGCACGATCGATTCCCTCATGGCCGCGCACCGACTGCCCTCGGTGGCCGTTGCCGTGGCCCGCGACGGGCGCGTGGTGTGGGAGACGGCGTTCGGCCTTGCCGATCGGGAGAAGAACATCGCCGCGACGGCGCAGACCGCGTATTCGCTCGCGTCCATCTCCAAGCCGTTCACGGCCACGGGTCTGATGAAGCTCGTCGAGAAGGGGCGCGTGTCCTTGGACCGGCCGCTGAACGACTACCTCGGCGCCGCGAAGGTGCGGGCATTCGAGGGCAAGGCGGCGCAGGCGACGGTGCAACATGTGCTCACGCATACCGCGGGGTTGCCGTTGCACTACCAGTTCTTCTATCGGGATGGCGGGTATCCCGTGCCGACCACCGACGAGACCATCCGGCGCTTCGGCATCCTCACCAGCCGACCTGGTGGAGGCTACCAGTACTCCAACCTTGGCTTCGGGTTGCTGGACTACGTCATCCGGCGGCAGGGCGGGCTGGGTTACGCGGACTACATGCGCCGTGAGGTGTTCGACCCGCTGGGGCTCACGCACACGAGCGTGGGACCGCGCGCGGGACTCGAGGCCGAGACGGCGGCCCGCTACACCAACGAAGACCAGCCGATTCCGTACTACACGTTCGATCATCCCGGCGCGAGCGAGGTGTACGCCTCGGCGCACGACCTGGTGCGTTTCGGCATGTTCCATCTCGGCAATGCGGTCGAGGGCCAGCAGGCCGTGTTGTCCCCGGAGACGCGAACGCGCATGCAGCGCGATGTCGCCGTGGAAGGTCCGGGCCTCACGCGTGGGCTGGGATGGGCCATTCGCGCCGACGAGTTTGGTTATCGCCGCATCTCGCACACCGGCGGAATGCCGGGCGTGACGACCATGCTTGCGCTGTATCCCCAGGCGAACGTGGTAGTCGTGGTGCTGCTCAACAAGTCCCAGCCGGCGGCCATGGTGCGTATCGCACAGGAGTTGGCGGCGGCGGTCCTCCCCGGCTACGACGCGAAGCTTCGCGAGGCGCTCGCGCGCCCCGCCGTGGCACCGCCCGTGGCCGACTGGACCTCATTGGTCGGCCGATGGCGTGGGTATGTGCGGTCGTATGCCGACTCCCTTCCGGTGGAGTTCTCGGTGGCGCCCACGGGACCGCACAACGTGCGCGTGGGCGGCGTGATGGTGGAGAAGCCCGAGGCGACGTCGTGGGTCAACGGCGTGTTCGTCATGACGACCACATCGCCGCTCACTGCCCCCGACATCAAGCGACACCCGCACGTGCTCTCGTTCGCGCTGCGTCCGCGGGGCGACACGCTCTCCGGTTATGCCGCCGCGTCGTCCGGGCCCCCGCAGGCGCAGCGATTGTACTACGCCCTTTCCTCATATGCACGGGTGGTCAAGGAACGCGTGGCGCGCCCGTCCACGTTGCCGCGGCAGGGCACTCGATGACGGGCTCCCGGATCGGACTGGATCCGCGCGCGCGCAACCTGGTCTCGATCGGGGCGGGCGTCTTTGGCGGCACGATCCTGCTGGTCGTGCTGCAGGCCGTGAACGGCCTCGTGTTTCCGCCGCCAGCCGGGACGGACCCTAACGATCCGGAGTCCATGCGCCGCGCGATGGCGGCGATGACGGTGCCGGCGTACCTCGGCCTGGTGGCGGCCTACTTCATCGCCACCACGGCGGCGTGCACCGTGGCGGCGCGTGTCGCCGGGACGGAGCCCCGACGCCGCGCCCGGCTGGTTGGCCTGGCGTTCGTCGTCGCGGCCATCATGACCTTCCGCGAGATTCCCCATCCCGCGTGGGTCATCGCCGCGATCCTCGTGTCCCTGGTGGTCGCCGCGGTCCTCGGGCCACGCCTTGCCGGGCGCGACGCGGCCCCGCCGGCGACGAGCGTCAGCTGAGGTAGCCGCTGATCCACTCGCCGGCGTAATAGCCCGCGATCGCCACGCCGAGTCCCACGACAAACATGTCGATGCCGGAGCGGATGACGCCGCGACCGGTGAAGAGGGAACGGGCCGCGCCGACCAGGAAGTGCGCAGCCATCGCGAGCACGAACGACAGGATGATCGCCGGACGCCCCGTGGTCACGAAGAAGGGGAAGACCGGGATCAAGGCGCCGACGGCCGTCGCCAGGCCCGTGATCCAGGCTTCACGCCACGGGGACACGGCCTCGCCCGAGATGCCGAGCTCGAGTTGCACCTTCTCCTTCAGCATGCGATCCGGGTCCTGCATGGCATCGCGAGCCAGCTCGCGGGCGGCGTCCGGGTTCATCCCCTTCGCCTCGTAGAGGAGCGACAGTTCCTCCTGCTCGAGTTCGGGCATCAGCGCGATTTCGTCGCGCTCCATCGCGATCTCGTTGTCGTAGACCTCCTGCTCGCTCTTGGCGGCGAGGTACCCGCTCGATCCCATCGACAGGGCGTCGGCCACGAGGCCCGCGACGCCGGCCACGACGACGGCTTCGTGCTGTTGGGTGGCCGTCGCACCGAGCACGCCTGCGACGAGCCCGAAGTTGGCGGTCAATCCGTCGTTGAACCCGTACACCACGTTCCGCAGGAACCCACCCGACTCGGCGCGGTGCCAGGGCTCGCCGCTGCCCCCCGAGATGCGCGACAGCTCCGAGGCGTGTTCGGCACTCTCGCGGGCGAGGAGCAGTGACTCATCGCTGCCGGCGGTGCCCTTGGGCGTGGCGCGATGCATCGAGAGGTAATGCTGCACCTCGCGCCCTTCCTCGCGCAGCAGCGCGGGCAGCACGGCGCGCGCGCCGAACCGCCTGCCTAACGAGATCGTCAGCCGCGTCCGGAGCGACGGGCGGTGCGGTCCTGGTGCGGCGCCATGCTGCGTGAGCAGGTCCGCCCAGATCGACAGGTGTCGGTCCTCGACGTCCGCGAGCTTCCGGAAGACGTCGCGGCGCGCGGGGTCGGTCTCGACCTCGGCCAGGGCACGATAGAGGACGGCCGCATCACCTTCGTCCTGCCAGTGTTCGCGGAATGCGTCGAGATCGGGAGTGGGCGCGGGCATCAACAACCTCTGGAGAGCGGGCGACCGGGGCCGGGGGGAAACCCTCGGGGGACGGGCCGTGACTGACCTCATGAAACGTAACCCCGACCACCATGACCTCCCTCCGATTCTTTGCCCCCCTCGCGGTCGCCATCGCGGCGGCCGACCTCACGGGCCAGCAGGTTCGCACCTTCACCTCCACGGCGCGCGACGATGACCGGCCGAGGATCGGCGTGACCACCGGTCCCGGCGGGAAGCGCGACACCCTCGGCCTCCTCGTCACCGACGTCACCCGCGGCGGACCCGCCGAGAAGGCCGGGATCGAGGAGGGTGATCGCCTCGTCTCCGTCAACGGCGTCAACCTTCGATTGTCCGCCCAGGACCTCGAGGACCTGGAACTGACCGGCCTCGGCACCCGTCGCCTGGTCCGCGAGATCGGCAAGGTGAAGGCGGGCGACAAGGTCAACCTCAAGGTCTATCGCGAGGGTCAGGTCCGCGACGTGGCCGTGACGACCGTGACGGCCGAGGAACTGGAGCAGGACCGACCCGCGCTGAGCCTTGCGCGTCGTGCATCGGATGACCGCGCCACGTTAGGCATCGGGCTCGGCATGTCGGGCTCGCGCCGTGACACCCTTGGCATCCTGGTGGCGGCGGTGACCGATGATGGCCCGGCCGACAAGGCGCGTATCGAGGAAGGGGACCGGATCGCCGCGATCAATGGTGTCGACCTTCGGGTGCCGTCGGCGGACGCCGGTGACTGGAGCATGAGCAACAGCCGGATGCGTCGGCTCAATCGCGAGATGGAGAAGCTCAAGGCGGGCGACGAGGTCGAGCTGCGCCTCATGCGGTCGGGCCAGTCGCGCACGGTGCGCGTGAAGACCGTCGCGCAGAAGGACCTCCCTCGCTCCAGCAGCATCTCGATCGGCGGCGATGGGTTCTCGTTCTTCGGTGACGGCCAGAACGGGTTCTCGATCACGATGCCACGCGGCGGCATGCCGCTGCTCCCCAAGCTCGATGGGCAGGGGATGATGTTCTTCGACCGTGGGGACGGCGGCGAAGTGCGGATGCGGCTCTCGCCGGAGCGTCAGGCGGAACTCGACGGTCGCATCGAGGAGCTCCGGCGTCGTTTCGACGGCGGTCGCGTGATCGTGCGCCCGAAGAGCCGCATCCAGAGCGACAGCGAGGCGGATGCCGAGCTCAAGCCCAAGGTCGAGATGCGCTACAAGACGAAGTCCGGGACGGCGATGTAGGCCGCGAACGGCTACCGCACGCTCCAGCACGGCCGGGCCCCAGGGGTCCGGCCGTTGCTGTTTGTGGATCCCAGGGCTTGCTGTCCGGCCGAATTTAGGATAGACTCACTTTCGATTTCGCTTCTACATCGTGCGTATTTCCTCCTTCCTGATCGGGCTCCTCGTCCTTGCGTCCCGTGTCGCCGCTGGCCAGACCGGCGGCGCGGTGATCGTGCATCTCACGAGCGCCGATGGGTCGCCCGTGGCGGGAGCACGCGTCGAGGTGGGACAGGCGGGGATCGGGGCGAGCGCCGGTATCGATGGCCGTGCCGTCCTGCGGCTTCCCCGGGGGACCCACGAGGGGTTGGTCACGGCGATGGGCTTCGTGCCGCGGCCGCTCCGCCTCGTGGTGGACGGTGCCGACAGCGTGCGTGTTCGGGTGACGATGGAGCGCACGGCCTTGTCCCTGGCGGCGGTCACGGTCACGGCGGCACCGACGGCCCGCGGCCTCAGCGAGGTGGCGGCGGCGGTTGGCACCATGGACGCGCGGACGCTCGAGCGTTCACTGGCCAGCACGCTGGCGGGGACACTCGGGCGGCAGGCGGGGGTGGCGGTGCGTTCGCAGGGGCCCGCGGCGTCGATGCCGGTGATTCGGGGGCTCACCGGTGACCGGATCGTGGTGCTCCAGGATGGGCAGCGCGCGAGCGACCTCGCGGCGTCGGCGCCCGATCACGGGATCACCGTGGATCCCCTGGCGGCGCGCAGCATCGAGATCGTGCGGGGTCCCGCCGCCCTGCTGTATGGTTCGAACGCGTTAGGCGGTGTCGTCAATGTCATCTCCGACGACATTCCCACCGTCATCCCGGCGCAGCGTACCACGAGCCTTGCCCTCTCCACCGAGTCGGCCTCCCGGGGTGGTGGGGGACGCGCCGAAGTCGTGCAGCCCCTGGGGCATCACCTCGCGCTCGCCCTGAAGGCCGGGGGCCGGTCACACGAGGACCAGCGCCTCCCCGCCGGTGACCGCCTCGGCAACACCAGCGCGCGCAATCGATCGGTTGTCATCGGCGCGGGCGCCGCACGCGACGGATGGTCCGGCGGCCTCGCGTGGCGTCGCTACGGATTCGAGTATGGCCTGCCGTACCGGAGCTCCCCCGATGAGGGCGTGCGCCTGCGTGGGGCGCGGCAGGAAGTCACCGGGCGTGCCGTGTTGCCCGGCATCGGTCGCATCGCCAGCACGCGGATCGACGCCGGCTGGCAGCGCTACGCGCACGATGAAGTCGTTGCCAACGGCGATGTCGCCACCACCCTCGGCCTCGCGACGCGTCAGCTGCAGGTCATTGGGGCGCTGCGACCCATCGGGGTCGCGTCGAACGGCGCCGTGGGCCTCACGCTGTCGCGTCGCGCCAATGGGGTGACCGGGGAGCAGGCGTTGACCCCTCCGAGCGAGGTGGGCCAGGCCGGGTTGGTGCTCTTCGAGGAGCTGCGCGCACACGAACGCCTGCGCTTTCCCGTCTCCGCGCGCGTGGAACGCACCAGTGTCCGCGCGCTCGACAGTGACCTGTTCGGCCCCGCCCGCTCGCGTCGCTTCGACGCCGTCTCGGCGTCCGGAGGCGTCGTGTGGTCGCTGGCGCCCGGCAGCTCGATGGCGTTCAGTGCCGCGCGCGCAGTGCGTGCACCATCCGTGGAAGAGCTGTTCTCCCGGGCGGGCCACGCCGGCACCGGCGCATACGAGATCGGGAACCCATCGCTCTCGCCGGAGGTCACGCGCGGGTTGGATCTCGTGTGGCGCATCGAGCGCTCCGGCGTGCGCGCACAGCTCGCTGGTTATCACTCGGACGTCGACGGCTGGATCGGGATGTACCCCACGGGGCGTGACACCACCGTCACGGTCGGTGAGGTGACGAAGGTGCTGCCCCTCTTCACGGTGAGCCAACGTCCGGCGCGGCTCACGGGGATGGAGTTCGAGCTCGAGCGCGTGGTGCGCCAGCACCTCGTGCTGGGCGTGGTCGGGGACCTCGTGCACGGCCGCGACGACCAGGGCGAGGCCCTGCCGTTCATGCCGGGGGCGCGGCTCGGTGGCCACGTGCGCTACGACAACCGGCGCTTCCAGTACGGGGCCTCGGTGCGGCAGCAGGCGCGACAGGGCGCCGTGCCCACCGGGGAGTACCGGGCGCCAGGCTACACGCAGGTCGATGCCTTCGCCGGTGTCACCTGGTTTGCCGGCCCTGCGATCCATGGCGTGCTCCTGCGCGTGGACAACGCCGGGAACCGCCTGACGCGGGATGCGACGAGTCGCGCGAAGGACTACGCGCCTAACGCCGGTCGCAACGTGACGCTCACCTATCGCCTCTCCTTCTGACCATGGAACTCGAACTCGTGGCCCTGTTGGCGCTGTGTATCGTTGGCCCAGCGACCTTCGCCGTCTTCGAGGTCGAGACGCCTGCCTGGCGCAAGATCCTCAAGTGGGCCGTGGTCTGCGGCCTCACGCTGCTCCTCGCCCAGCGGGCCGGGCACTGGTCCCTGCTGGTGCCCGGCCTGCTCGGCGCGGCCGGGCTGACGTTTCACATGGTGTGGTGCCGCCGCCATGGCATCCACCCGCTGCACGCCACGCCACGCCGCCGCTACTACGAGTTGCGCGGCTGGACGTGGGTGGAGTGAGCGCCTGACGCGCTAGAACTCGATCTGCGCGCCGAGTTCGACCACGCGATTCGGCGGGATGCTGAAGTACTGCGTCGCCGACCGCGCGTTGCGCGACATGATGGCAAACAGGCGCTTGCGCCACTTGACCATCCCCTCGTTCGAGGTGGCGATCAGCTGCTCGCGGCCCAGGTAGTACGTGGTGTCCATCTTCTTCGTCCGGATACCCGCCTCGGCGAGCCGCGCGCGGATGTCCTCGACGTTCGGCTGCTCCATGAAGCCGTACAGCGCGCGCACGCGATGCACGCCTTCCGAGAGGGACTCGAGGCGGATGCGATCCGTGCTGGGCACCTCGGGGACCTCGCGCGAGATGACCGAGAGCAGGATGACCTGCTCGTGCAGCACCTTGTTGTGCTTGAGGTGGTGCAGGAGCACCACGGGGGTGCCCTCTGACTCGGAGGTCATGAAGATCGCGGTGCCCGGCACGCGGGTGACCTTGCTGGTCTTGAGGCTGCGCACGAACTCCTCGATGGGAAGCGAGTTCCGCGTCATGAACTGGCGCAGCAGCTCACGCCCGCGCTTCCACGTCGTCATCAGGGCAAAGACCGCCGTGGCGATGGCGAGCGGGACCCACCCGCCGGTGGGCACCTTCAGCAGGTTGGCCGTGAAGAAGGTGAGGTCGATGACCATGAAGCCGGCGAGGAAGGCGAGGCACTTGCCTCGACTCCAGCCGAAGCGCTCCCGCGCCACCGACACGAACAGCAGGTTGGTGATCACCATCGTGCCGGTGACGGCGACGCCGTACATCTGGCCGAGTTCCTCGACGCTGCCCGCCATCACGACGAGCGCGAGCGTCCCGATGGCGAGGGCGACATTGATCTCGGGGATGTAGATCTGCCCCGCCTCTTCCTTGGACGTGTGGACGATGGTCACGCGCGGCGAATAGCCGAGTTGCACGGCCTGCTGCGTGAGCGAGAAGGCGCCGGAGATGAGCGCTTGTGAGGCCACGATGGCGGCGAGCGTCGAGATGATGATCTGCGGAACCAGCCACCAGGACGGCGCGAGGAGGTAGAACGGGTTCTTGGCCGCGGCGACATCGGCAAGGATCAGTGCGCCCTGGCCAAAGTAGTTGAGCAGGAGGGCGGGGAGGACGAGACCGAGCCACGCCATGCGGATCGGCTTGCGCCCGAAATGCCCCATGTCCGCATACAACGCCTCGCCACCGGTGACGACGAGGACCACGGCGCCGAGCACCACGAACGACTTCACGGGATCACCCGTGAAGAAGTGGACCGCGTACATCGGGTTGAGCGCGGCGAAGATCTCGGGGTGCATCAGGATGCCCCGGATCCCGAGCACGGCGATGCTGGAGAACCACGCCAGCATGATCCACCCGAACAGCCCGCCGATGCGCGCCGTCCCGTGGTACTGGAAGTAGAACAGCGTCGCGATGATCACGAAGGTGAACGGCACGACCAGGTGCTCGAAAGCGGGATTGAGCACCTTGAGCCCTTCCATGGCACCCACCACCGAGATTGCTGGGGTGATGATGCCGTCGCCGTAGAGGAACGCGCCGCCAAACAGGCCGAGCATGATGAGCGCGGTGCGTCCGCCACGTCCGGACTTTCGTTCGCTGCGCAGGATCAGCGCGAGGAGGGCGTACACGCCACCCTCGCCCTTGTTGTCTGCCCGCAGGATGAATCCCACGTACTTCACCGTCACGATCAGGACGAGCGACCAGACGATGAGCGAGAGCAGTCCGTAGACGCGATCGGGTGCCGCCGTGAGTCCGTAGACGGACTTGAAGGCATCCTGGACGGCGTAGAGTGGGCTGGTGCCGATGTCGCCGTAGACGACGCCGAGCGCGGTGAAGGCGAGGATCGCCAGGCGCTTCCCATGCGGGTCGGCCTCCGCGTGGTGTCGCTGCGGGGCGGCCGGGACTTCAGCGGTCATCGCCGAAGTGACCAGCGCGGCCGCGAGTGGATTGTCGCCCCCGGAGTTGTCTGCGGAGGCGGAAGGTTGGTCCATATGTGAACGCCAACCGGGCCCGAAGGACCAGGCGGCGCTGTGGTTGAGGTAGTTCTCGCGGGGGGTACCCGACGACAAGGGCCGCGGCGACATGCACCGCGGCCCACATCGAATTTAGGGGACGCCCTATCCGCGTCCAGCGACAACCGTCACGGCGTGCCCGTTGGGCCTCCGGGCGGGGCCGCTGCGCGATCCTGCTTGAGGATGTCCTCGATCTCGCGGGACGCCCGCTCAAGGACCTCGAGGATCCGGCGGGAGGTCTCCGGATTCCTCAGGTGCTCCCGCGAGGCCCCGAACGTTGCCCGAGCCACGTGGCCGAAGGCCCGTCCCACTTCACGCATCCCCTCACTGAAGACGGTAGCCCCGATGTCGGAGATCCGTTCGAAGATGTCGTCGACGGTCTCCTGGTTCTGGTCCAGATACTCTCGCCCTTGTGTCGTGATGGTGTACACCTTCTTGCCGTCCTGCTCGGACGAAGTCGCGTGTCCCATCTCCTCGAGCAAGGTCAGCGTGGGGTACACCGCGCCCGCCGAAGGGGCGTATGCCCCACCGGACTTCTCCTCGATCGCCTTCATGATCTCGTAGCCGTGCCGCGGCTTCTCCGCGAGCAGCTGGAGGATCACGATCTTGAGGTCCCCCTGGGCGAACATCCGGCCGCCCCACCCGCCACGGGCCCGCCGTCCGCCACCAAAGAAGAACTCCCCGAAGGGCCAATCACGTCCGCCGCGACGACCCCTATCCTGCCCGCAGTAGTGCGCCGAGTACCACATACTCCAATCTCCGAAAAGATATATCGAAAAGATATTACGAAAGAAGGCCCGCGCAAGCGCCAAAGAAAAAGGGCGCCCGGCCAATGCCGGGCGCCCTGGGCCTGCTGGAGTGATACGAGCCTACTCGTACCGTAGCGCCAGGATCGGGTCGAGGCGGGCGGCCCGACGGGCCGGCCACACACCGAACAGCACGCCGACCACGGCCGAGAAGCCAAAGGCCAGGCCGATCGATGTGGGCGAGATCGAGGTGTTCCACTGGAACGCCGTACTGAGCCAGTTGGCGATCCCGGAGCCCAGCAGGATCCCGAGGAGCCCGCCCAGCAGGCACAACACCACCGCCTCGATGAGGAACTGGACGAGGATGTTCCAGCGCGTGGCCCCCAGCGCCTTGCGCACGCCGATCTCGCGGGTGCGCTCCGTGACCGAGACCAGCATGATGTTCATGATGCCGATGCCACCAACCAGCAGCGACACGGCCGCGATCCCGGACAGCAGGTAGGTGAAGACCTGCGTGGTCTCGGCGAAGGTGCTCAGGAAGTCGGACTGGTTGCGGATGGTGAAGTCGTCCGGGCGACCGGGACGGATCTTGTGCTCGCGGCGCAGCACGCGCTGGATCTCCGCCATGGTCTCGTCGATCTTGTCCTCGGATGGGGCGAGGACGGAGATCGAACGGAGGCGCTCGGTCCCTAACGCACGATAGCGGGCTGTCTGCAGCGGGATGATGAGCTGGTCGTCGGGGTTCATGAAGCCGCCCGACTGTCCCTTGCTCTCGAGCACACCAATGACGGTGAACTGGATGCCGCGGATGCGGATCGGTTCATCGAGGATGGCATAGGGGCTCGACAGGCCCATGTTCTTGATGACTTCCGGGCCGATCACGGCGACTCGCGCCTTGGAGGCATCTTCCGCCGAGGTGAAGAATCGTCCGGCCGCGAGCTTGAAGTTGCGCACCTCGAGGAAGTTGCTCGTCGTGCCGACGACCGAGGTGCCGGTGTTCTTGTTGAGGTACGTGACCTGGAGGTCGCGCGCCATCTCCGGCTGGATGAGCCCGAGGTTGTTCCCCTTCTCCTCCAGCGCGACCGCGTCCTTCATGATCATGCGCGCGCGGTCGTTGAACGAGAAGAACCCGCCGCCCATGCGCTGCTGGCCGGGCGAGACGGTGAGCAGCGTCGTGCCAAGGGCCGCGATGCGCTCCTTCACGGCGAGCTGGGCGCCCGTGCCTAACGCGATCATGGCGATCACGGCGGCCACGCCGATGACGATGCCGAGCATCGTGAGCATCGAGCGCAGCTTGTTGGCGCGGAGCGCCCCGAGCGCGACGACGAAGATTTCTCCGAGGACCATGGCTCGCCCCTATTGGCGCGGGGGGCCGCCGCCGGGCGCGCCACCACCACCGCCACCCTGGGTGCCGCCCTGCGTGCTGCCCTGCTGGCGCTGCATCCCCGGCATGCCGCCGCCGGTCATCTGGCGGAAGCGCGCGTTGGAGGAGTCACGCGCGGCCTGGATGGCCGCGGTCGCGAGGAGCGCCACCTGGTCACCCTCGTTCAGCCCGGAGACCACCTCGGTGTAGTCGAAGTTGGCCGCGCCGAGGCGCACAACCTTTGGCGTGTAGGTCCCGTTGGCGACGACGAACACGACACCGGTGCGGGTGCGGACGCGGGTGGGGAACTCCCCGCCCTGCGTGGGCCGTGCTCCGCCCTGGCGACCACCGGCGGCCTGGCCGCCGTTAGGCGGCGTGGCGCCGGCCTGCTGGCCACCGCTGGGGGCCTGTCCCTGCTGCCCGGCGCCTCCCGGGCGCCCACCGCCCTGGCAACCGCGGGCCACCATGGCATCCACGCCGAGTTCGGCATACAGCTTCTGGGATTGCTCGCGCATCGCGGCAAAGTCCACCTGGCCGTCCATCATCTTCTGGCGCAGGTCGGCGAGCTGCTTGGCGACGGCCGGCTTCTTGGCCAGCGCGTCACGATACTTGGCGCAATCCGCTTCACTGGCCTGCGGCATCTGGCGTCCGCCACCACCCTGGCCGTTGGGGCGACCACCCTGGGGCGGCTGCAGGGCGACTTCGCCCGGCATCATGCGCATGCCGCGCGGCGGGCCGCCCATGTTCGGCAGGCCGGCTTCCGGTCCACCGCGGCGACCGCCACCCATGCCGCCCATCCCACCGAACTGCTGCATCTGCGCCTGGATCGAGGCGGTCACGCTGTCGGCGCTCAGGCCCATCGCGCCGGCGAGCATCGGGGCCTCACGCGTGGTGCGGATCGCGTCGTTCGGGATCGCCAGCACATTCTCGCGACGCTCGACAAGCACGGCGGCCTCGCCGTTCATGCCCGGCTTCAGCAACCCTTCGCTGTTGTCCAGGTTGATCAGCACCGGGAACATCGTGACGCTCTGGTTCACGACGGCCTGGGGCTCGATCTTCTCGACGGTGCCGCGGAAGGGGCGATCGGGGAACGCGTCCACGGTGACGGTGGTCTGCTGGCCGGGGGTGACCTGGCCGATGTCCGTCTCATTGAACAAGGCGCGCATGCGCACCTTGGTGAGGTCCGCCATCTTGAGCAGGGTCGTGCCGCCGCCGACGCCACTGGTCGCCGACGTGATGACCTGGCCTAACGACACCGTCTTCTCGATGATCGTCCCGCTGTTCGGGGCGCGGACGGTCGCGTCGTCCAGGCGCTGCTGCGCGAGGTCGAGCGACGTGCGGGCACGGATCACGGCGGCCTGCGCGTTGGCGAAGTCCAGCACGGAGGTCTCGTGCTCCTGGGCGGTGATGATGCGCTGCCCGAAGAGGTCGTCGTTACGCTTCTTCTGCGCTTCCGACACCTGGAGCCGGGCCTCGGCCGCATTCAGGTCGGCGCGTGCCTGGTCGAACTGGTTCTGCACGTCACGCGTCTCGAGCTGCACGAGCAGGTCGCCGCGCGCGATCTTCGAGCCGGTTTCCACCGTCATCTGGACGATCTGGCCCGAGGACTTGGACTTCACCTCGACGACGTTGATTGGCTCGATCGAGCCGGACGCCGTGGCATCGAGCACGATGGTGCGGCGCGAGACCGCGGCCGTCGGGATGCTGATCTCCTGCACCTCCTCCTTCTTGCAGGCAGCGATGACGAGGCTGAGCAGGAGCAAACGTGATGTAGTCACGGACGAAACCGTCATTGGGGGGAACCCGGTCAGGGGATGGTACGGCCGAGGAGAGCCTCGATCTGGGCCTTGGCCAGCCGGGCGTCGTAACGCGCCTGGATCAACGAAAAGCGCGCCTGGTTGAGGGTGCTCTGGGACGTGAGGACGTCGAGCAGGGTCGACGAGCCCAGGGCATACCGCTGGTTCTGCACGCGCAGGTCTTCCTCGCCGGCTTCCACCGAGGCGAGCTGGATCCCGATGCGGGCCTCGGCGAGGCGCAGGGAGCCGAGGAGCTGCGTCAGCTGCTGTTCCGCCGCGAGGCGCGCATCACGGAGCGACGCCTGGGCGTTGGTTTCGGCGATCGAGGCCCGCGCCTGGTTTTCCTCGCGCGACAGGCCGTTGAACAACTGGTAATTGAAGTTGAGGCGCAGGGTCCGCAGGCTGCTGAACGGCCCGCCGGTGGGCGCGAACGCCTCGTCGGTGCGCTGGCCGCTGAAGCCGTAGCCGAGGCTGAGCGTGGGCCAGTAGCTGGTGCGTGCGGAGCGCCGCGCCTGCACCGTGGCGGCGAGCTGGTGGCGCGCCGCGACAATGCTGGGAGACTCCTCGAGCATGCGACGGATCTCGACCGAGTCGAGGCGGACCGGCGCGATGGCCGCGCCCTCCTCGCTCACGGCCGTCACGTCGTTGTTGGTCCCGACGATGCGCGAGAGGTTCGCCGCTGCAACGCGAATGTTGTTTTCCGCATTGAGGATCGAAAGCTGCGCGTTGCCGACGGCGATGACCGAACGGAGCGAGTCCGACTTGGTGGCGGCGCCGGCGGCGACGCGGGCACTGGCCACCTTGAGCTGCTGGTCGGCCTGCGCGAACTGGGCCTGCGCCGCGGCGCGCGATTCACGGGCCGCGAGGATGTTGAAGTACTGCTGGCTGACGTCGAGGGCCACGCGGTAGTCGGACAGCCGCACGCTCGCCTCGGCGGCATCCTGTTCCGCCTGCGCATTGCGCAGGTTGAAGAGCCGGCGGCCAGCGTCGAAAACCTCGAGGTTGGAGTTGAGGCCGCGCGAGAAGCTCCATGGCGTGGAGATCGGGACGAGGCGCCCGTTGGGGCCGAGGTTTTCGCCGTTCGAGCTGGAGGCACCTGCCGACATGCTGAACGTCGGCAGGAAGGTGCCGTAGGCCGTGCGCACGGCCGCGTCGCTCGCGCGGACCTGGCCGCGCGCCGACACCGTCGAGGGAGAATTCAGCTGGGCGAGGCGGATGGCTTCTTCCAGCGTGATGGCGCGAGCGCCAGCCTGCGCCCCCACCACCGCGGGAAACACGCCCAGGATCAGGAGTCGCTTCATGCCTGCTCGCCGTCCTTCTTGGTGGAATCGCTCATTTCGAGGATCATCGCCTCGAACTCGGCGCGCTGACGCTCATCGAGCACGCCCCGCATGTGGTCGCGGGCCTCGAGCTTGATGCTATCCAGCTGTGGGCGGAGCGGGGCCATGGCCTGGCGGTACTGGTGCGAACGCAGGTCGAGGATGGAGTCCATCTGCGACCGCTGCGTCGGCGTGAGCTGCAGGCGGCGCGACATGACCTCGACCAGCGGGTTCTCGCCGCGGACGATGCAGACCTTGTCGCGCTCCATGTAGCGGTTCGCGCTGAAGCCGAGGGCGCCCCCGGTGATGAACGCTCCGAGCAGGAACGCCAGCGCGACGTTTTTCTGTGCTTTCACGAGGTCCCCTAGTGCGTGAGGAGATAACGGAGCGTCTTGTTGCGGTCCCGGTTGGGCGGGGCCACGACTTCCGACAGGAGCGGGATTTCCGCCGGGGTGTCGAGCAGTTCGCGCACGGCGAGGCGCTCCTGCGCGACGCGGGTCTGCCACGAGGCGACTGCCACCACGATGATCGCGGCGGCGGCGGCGGCCAATCCGTAGCGGGCCCAGCCCGACAGCCAGGCGGACCAGTCGCGGCCGCCTTCACCGCGCACGCGGGCCATCACGCGGGCTTCGAGTTGTTCCCAGTAGGTAGGATCGGTCGGCCCCGCATATCGCGCCACGAGCGTGCGGCGGATGAGGAGGTCGTCTCCCTCGGGGAATTGGGGATCGTGCGGCGAGGTCATAAGTGACTCCTGATGCCACTGAGCGCCTGGCGGAGCCGGGCGCGTGCGTGATGCAGGTCTGAGCGGGCGGTGCCTTCGGGGATGCCGAGCATGTTCCCGATCTCGGCGTGCTTGAAGCCTTCGACATCGTGCAGGACGATCACCGACCGCTGCCGATCACCTAACGAAGCAAGGGCTTCGTCGAGGCGGCGGCGGAGTTCGTCCGATTCGGCGGGATCGCGGAACGGCGAGGCCATCGTGTCCGCCAGCGTGTCCGCGTCGCGCACCTTCTTGCGCCGCGTGATGTCGAGGGCGGCGTTGGCGACGATCCGGTGGAGCCAGGCGCCGAAGGCCTGGTCCGGGATGAAGCGCTGCAGGGCGCGATAGGCGTGCAGGAACCCTTCCTGCACCGCGTCCTCCGCGTCCTCGTGGGTGAGGACGATGGCACGCGCGACGGCGTAGGCGCGACGCTGGTGGATGCGCACGAGCGCGGCGAACGCGTCGGCGTCGCCCCGCTGGGCGGCCACGACATGGCCCTGCTCCACCGAACGATCGGCCACCTCACCCACGAGATGCAGCCTCGGGGTGGAGGTCGGTTGGGGTGCCGCGGAGGCGAGGACAGGGGTCACGAGAGATCAGCGGGACAGTCCTCCATTGAACGCGGTCGTCGCTCCCAATGTTGATGAAACGTCACGCTAC
>JAEUJK010000612.1 GCA_016794735.1 Gemmatimonadota bacterium
GACCGGGGCATTATCTTCCCGAGGCACGGGAGGCATGGCAGAGTGGTTGAATGCACCTGACTTGAAATCAGGCATGCCCGCAAGGGCATCGTGGGTTCGAATCCTACTGCCTCCGCTTCGCTTGATGCGCGCCGACCGGACCCTGCTCCGATCGGCGCGCGGCGTTTTGGCTAGAAGCTGAAGAAGAAGGAGCGACCGCCACCACCAAACCGAGTGTTCACCACGTTGTTGAACGCCGAGCCAAAGGTGAAGCTCAGGCCGGTGAACATGAAGTATTCGTAGTTGGTGGCCTGCACGCGCAGCTGGACGAGCCGTTCCTCGTCGGTCAACCCGGTGCCCGGGATCTGCAACTGGTCGCGGATGTAGCTGTACCCGCCCCCGACGTTGAAGTTGAGCCCGCGCACGATGCGCCAGTCCGCGTTGCCAAAGACCCCGAACCGGCGCCGGTTGGTCTCGTGGAGGTACTGCGACGCGTTGAGCGAGATCCCCACGCTCCCCCACGGCTGCACCGCGTCCCCCGACACGACGAGTGAATGGTGCGGACGTGTCTCCGACACCCGCCCGTAGATCGTGGTGTCCACGTAGTTCGCCATGCGAAACCCAGGGGAGTATCGCACCAGCACCTGTCGGCGCGTGGCTTCGCTGTAGGGAAAGAAGTTGTACTCGATCCCCGGCTTGAAGCTCGCGTCGAGATCGTAGTTGTTGAACAGATCCTGCTGGGCCGAGGTATTCACGCCAACGGACCAGTGGGCGTTGATACTCTTGATCACGTCGGCATTGCCGCCGTACTCACGCTGGATCCGGCTCAACTCCCCATCGCTCAGCTGGTACGTCTGGTTGCTGTACTCACCGCGCGCGTTGAACTGGAGCTTCCACGCGTCTGTGACCCGGTTGGCCGACAGGCGGCTGGAGTAGTTCTGCGCCTTGAAGTTGGAGTTGGCGTTGAGGTTGGCATTCATGCCAATGCGGTAGACCCAGTAATTCCACCGGTCCTTTGTGCCGCGTGAGGCCGTACGAGGCACCGTCGCGGCGGGGCGATACACCACCGACAGCTGCCGAGCGGCCTCGGTGCCTCGCACATAGCGCAGCAACCCCTGGGAAAGATGCCGCACGAGCTGGCGGCGGATCTCGTCGTCGGTATCACCGAGTTGGGTCGCGAAGACCGCGGTGTCCTGGAGGTTCGCCCGGGCGCCGAGCCCGATGAACGACAAGGTGTACTCGGAGCCAGCGCCCCCCGTTTGCTGTTGCGTGACGATGACGTGCACATCCGCGAGCATGCGGTCCCGCACGAAGTTCACCCACGCGATCTCGGTGCGGATGAACTGCCCGTCGCAGAACGCGCGTTGGCAGTCGAGGAACACCTGCGCGACCGCCGCGGAGTCCGCCGCTGGTGCCTGCGTGCGTGCCAGCCTGGGGGCGAGCATCATTCCGACGGCCGTCGTCGTCCAAAGGCACCGTGCAAGTGCGCGCATGCAAGTCATGGTTGGGGGAGACGACGACCGACGTCAGACGCGCCTTGGACCCCAATCCGGGACGAAAGGTTTCACGGCCCTCCAAGCCCGCGTTGCCAGCAGTCGGTGCCTCGACGGGGCCCGGCGTGGGACGGACCGGCGCTCGACTGGCTTAACGCTGTCCGGGAGGCTTGGGGACCACGACCTTGCGACGCTCGCCCGTCCACAGGACCAGCGCCCCGCAGCCGTTGCCACGCTGGAACTGGGACGGCACGCCCCCGACGCGTGGATAAACCTCCACGGCGCGCAAGCTGGTGGTGGACACCAGGGATTCGAGCATTCCCTCGCTCCCCACGTTGGGGACGTACGTGCCGTCGATGAACACGTCGGGGGCGCAGGTCCGGGAGCCGAACCGGTACGAGCGGAAGCGGATGTCCTGGAGGTTGCCGCGCATGGGCGTGGTCGCGATGAACACCCCGGGGAACTCCCGCACGAGATCCGCGACATACTGCGGCTTGCGCCGCTCGATCTGCGCCTCGTCGACAAAGAACCCGAAGCCGCGGGCGCGCCGCTCGAGGAACTCGCGGTAGGCGGCCGACTCCACCGGTCGCTCCCCCACCACCTTCACCGTGTCGAGGAACTGCTCCTGCTCGGGCAGGGTGAAGGTCACCTCCGACGCGCTCCCGGCGAGGACATCCACGATGCGGGCATCCGTCATGAAGCCGATCGCGCGCGCGTCGAAGGTCCAGCTGCCTAACGGCACTCCATCGAAGGCGAAGTTCCCCTCACTGTTGGCCACCGCCTCGACCCCGGCCTCCTCGATCCACACGCGGGCCCCTGCCACCGGACGGCCGCGCCCACCGATCACCCGCCCGCGCACGCGCCCCGGACCGGCCAGCACGCTGTCCCCGGCCGCGCGTGCCCGTCGCTCTGCGGGCGGTCCCACGAACACATCGCGCAGGAGGAACCCCGAGCGCGGCAAGGGAAAGGTGAGCGCACCGCTCGTGTCGGCGGCGCGCGCTCGCGCCAGCAGCAACTCCCCCGGGGGCAGTCCACACGCCAGGAAACGCCCGCCATCATCGGTACCCACCGTCACGGACGGCGTCTCTTCATCCACCGTGCGGCCGCGCGCGACGAAGGTCGTCCATTGGACATCGACCGCGGCCCCCGGAATCACCGCACCATCGGTCGCGTCGCGCACGCGGCCCACCCACATCCCCCCTCCGGCGAGCGAGTCACCGCACCAGCGTCGCGCCAACGTTTCCCGACCCGGAATCGCGAGCGGCACGACAATGCGCTGCGCATCGTTGATACCGAGGCGACTGAGCGGCAGCTCCAGGCCAATCGCGTCGAGCATCGGGTGGGTGAACCCCAGCACCCAGATCCCGGTGGTGGCCCCGGCAACGACGTACGCGCCGGTGCTGTCGGTCGCCGCGGTCAGTCGCTGCGAGGGATTGTCGGCGCGCACCATCTGCACGACCGCCCCAGCCAGCGGGGCGTTGGCGAGCGAATCCCACACGGTGCCACGCACGGTGACCTGTGCGCTCGCTGCCGACGCAAGCCCACCGAGTGCCATCATCCCGGCAGCAATATGATGCCGCATGCCCCCCATCCTCATCCGCATGGCTCCTCCCTGCCGTGGTCGCCCGCGGGTGTTACCCACCGGGGGTCGCAAGGATCGCGGCCAGCCCAATGACCCCGCCCCTCACCGTCCCGCGCAGTTGATCATCCGCTGCACGTTGAACCGGTCGACACAACTCCCGAAGTACGCCCCCCAAAACATCTCCTGCATCGGCAACTCGACCTTCCCTCCGCTCGACAGCGCGGCGAACAGCCGGTCCGCCTCGGCGCGCGTATCCGGTTCGAGGTTGATGTAGACGTTGTTCCCCGGGCGC
>JAEUJK010000643.1 GCA_016794735.1 Gemmatimonadota bacterium
CGGGGTGTTCACCCCGGCGATGTTCCGCGTGATCCCCGTCCCGCGAGGGAACCGGCCGGTGAGGAGCGTCGCGTGACCGGGCGCCGTCTCGGTGATCGCGTGATCATGGTGCGCGTTCGTGAAGTACGCGCCACGATTGAGCAGCCGCGGAAACCCCCGCGTGAGGTCCGCCTTGAACCACTCGAGGTAGTCCGGGCGCAGCTGGTCGACGGTGATCATCACGACCAGCGTCGGCTTCTGCCCCTGCGCGACGGGCGCCTGTGCGGCGCCACCAGACCCGCCCGGGGTCGATGCGCACGCCGCGGCGATGACAAGGAGGGCCGCGGAGGTCACGGCACGACACGTTCGCTTGACGGAATTCATGGGCGTAGTATGGCCAGGGGCACAGGCGCCGTCGAGGCGCCTGCCCCATTCACGTCGCCTGCCCCTCAGCGCCTCGTGCCAACGAACACCGGGCGGTCCCAGGCATCGAGCTGGCACCGGGCGTCGATCCCCGCAGCGTCGAGCCACTCGATCCACTCCGCCTCCTGAAAGAAGCCTTCGACATGTCGATCCAGCTCGACCGTCATCGTGCCGTCAACGTCGCGTAACACAAGCGTGTACACGGTCTCGAACGACGTGTCGGTGGGATCAGGGTCGAAGGACCAGCTCAGGTAACGCGCCGATCGGCCATCCGCACCGTCTTCCCCGCCGTGTGTGGTGTCGGGTTCATAGGTCTCGCGTGTGCAATCCGGCGCAATGATCACCGTGCCACCGGATCGACAATGCCGCGCCGCCGTGGCCAGCGTCGCGCGCAGGTCCGCAGGGGTCGTGTTGTACATCACCGCATCATGGATCAGCACCACGTCAAAGCGCCGCCCGAGGTCGACCGTGCGCATGTCGCCCTGCACGTGTTCCAGCTCGGGGTTGAGCTGCGCGCTGACAGCGAGCATCTCCGCCGACAGGTCGACCAGCGTGAGTGTCCCGTGTGCCTTGAGGTGCGAGGCCAGGTTCCCGCCCCCCGATCCCAGCTCGAGGATGGTGGGACTGGTCCCGTCACGCGGCGGGAGCAACGCGGCGAACGCCGCAGCCTCTTCCGCGTAGTCCGCCGGCGCGGAGATCAGGGGCCACCAGGGGGCGAGGGTGGAATACATCAGCGGGGTTCGCATGTCACCGCGCCTAACGTGTGGGTGTTGCTCCGTCGTGTCGGAGGGCCAGCGCCGACCTTCGGGTCGCCGGGGCCTCGTCGTGATTCCAGCAGCGACGTTCGCTGGGGGATCACCGCCCCTGGAAAATGCCGATGTCCCCAGCTTATCCGACGGCCGCGCCGGCGGCAAATCGGGACGCTCCTCCCCGCGCGCGGCCCGGCACCCCGCCGCCTCCCAGGGGCAAACCGGTCGCGGCCCGCAAGATTCTCCAATTCCGAAACCTCCGAACGCGGGATGCTGTCAGATCTGGGGACCCCCATCGCACCCGCCCGCATGAACAGACGGACCTTCCTCCCCGCCCTCGGAGCGCTCGTGAGCGCCCCCACCCTCCGGATCCGGCACACCCCACAGCCGGACCCCTGGACGGAGCTCCTCGGCGCGAGCGGCGTTCCCGCGTTTGCCCTCGTCACCGTCAACGCACGTGGTGTGGCCTTCCAGCATCGCGGCGTGCGGCGGCGTGGCGAGAACACGCCCGTGGACCAGGAGACCGTCTTCCAGGCGGCGTCACTCACCAAGCCCGTCTTTGCCGTCGCCTTTCTGCGGCTCGTGCGCGAGGGCCGGATCGCCCTCGACCGGCCCGTCGCCCAATACCTGGACCTGCCGGACACCTCGGATCCGCGATCGGCTACCATCACCGCACGCCACCTGCTCAGCCATTCGTCCGGATGGCGCAACTGGCGCAACCAGTCGTCCGATACGTTGACCTGTGCCTTCGACCCGGGCACGCGCTGGTTGTACTCGGGCGAGGGCTACTACTTCCTCCAACGGGTGATGGAACGCGTGACGGGTCGTTCCATGGCGGCCACGCTTCGTGAACTCGTCCTCGCCCCGCTCGGCATGACCCGGTCGAGCGTCGTCGGCCTGGAATCGCTCGAACCCCACCAGGCCACCGGCCACAACCTGGACGGCGAGCCACGCGTGCCCTTTGGGCGCGCCGCCCTCGTGGAGCTGCGCAAGCGGCTCGCGACCCGCAACGAGTCCCTCGAGGCCGCCCGCGAGGAGGACGTCCACGCGGCGTATCGCGCAGCCG
>JAEUJK010000733.1 GCA_016794735.1 Gemmatimonadota bacterium
TTGCTCGCCTTCGCCGGTCGCAGCTACATCCTCACGCCGCTCACGGTGGACGACGGGGCGATCGAGCTGTTCCTCGACAACCTCGATCCGTCGATCGTCGGCCAGGCGGGGAGTTCGCTGGCGCGCACCATCGCGCAGGGAACCGACCTGCTCATGGCGACGCGTACAACGTCCGATCGTGCGCTGGTGATCATGTCGGACGGCGAGGCGTTCGAGCCGGCCGAAGAGGTGACCGCCGCAGCCACGCGCGCCCGCGAGAATGGCATTGCCGTCGTCACCGTGGGGTTTGGCACGGAGGAGGGAAGCCGCAT
The DNA here is from genome assembly GCA_016794735.1 of Gemmatimonadota bacterium. Lineage (GTDB taxonomy): Bacteria > Gemmatimonadota > Gemmatimonadetes > Gemmatimonadales > Gemmatimonadaceae > RBC101. The sequence goes on from JAEUJK010000733.1 coordinate 312, forward strand.
CCCGATGCCGGCGGGCAGCGGTGGGGTGGAGTACAAGCGCGATGAAAACGACCAGGAGGTCGTGACGCGGTACTCGCCCGAGACGTTGCGCCTCATCGCCGAGACCGCGCAGGGGACCTTCATCCCGGCGGAAGCGACGGACAAGGCGGCCCGGGTCCGGTCCGCATTGCAGGGATTGCGTCGCACCACGCGTGCGCTCGCCTCCGGGATGAGTCACAAGGCGCGCTTCCAGTGGTTTGTCCTTCTCGCGTTGCTGCTCCTCCTGCTCGACACCTGGATGGTCAGCCGTCGCACGCGGCGGCGGGCGGCGGCGCTCGTCGCCGGGCCGCTCATCATGGCGGGGTGTGCCTTGCCGGGCGCCACGGCGCGCGATGGGGCCAGGTCGTTCGCGTTAGGCCGGCATGTCCAGGCGGCGGCGGCCTACCGTCGGGCGATTGCCGAAGGGGACACCCGTCCCGAGCTGGCGTACAACCTCGGTACGGCCCTGGTGGCCGCCGATTCCCTGGAACCGGCGCTGCAGCGGCTGGAGCCGTTGCGTCGGTCGACCAACGAGGAGCTGCGGTTCCGCGCGCTCTTCAACATCGGGTACGGACACCTGCAGCGCGGGCTGGCCGCCGAAGCCGCCGGTGACAGTGCGGCACGCTCAGCGTTCACTGCCGCCGTGGCCGCGTACAAGGAAGCCCTGCTGCTGCAGCACACGAATCCCGACGCCAAGTGGAATTACGAGCTGGCGCTCCGCAAGCAGGAGGAGAACGGCGGCGGTGGGGGTGGTGGCGGCGGCGGTGGTGGCGGGAACAGCAGCGCCAACGATCGCAACGAAAGCGACCAGGATACGCCGCAATCACGCGAGCAGAGCGGTGGCCTCGGCCAACAGCAAGCGGAGCAGCTGCTCGACGCGGCCGCGCGCGAGGAACGGGGCGTGCAGGGTCGCAAGCAGAAGGACAGCCGTCCCAAGCCGCCGCCGGGGGGCAAGGACTGGTGATACGCCGCGGGTGCGCCGTGCTCGGCGTGTTTGGGCTGGCCACCGTGGCGCACGCCCAGGCGGGGCGTGCCACGCCGGAGATCGTCGCGGAGGCCACGGTCGATCCCACGCGGGAGATCAACTTCGCGTCCGGCATCTGGCCGCGCCGCGTGTACACCGGCCAGCAGGCAACCTACGAGATCGGGATCTTCCTGAGCGAGTCGATGCGCAGCCGGCTGCGGAGCAATCCCCAGTTTGTGCCGCCGGACGTGCGGTCGGTCATTGCGTACGACTTGCCATTGCCCGGCCGGCTCTTCTCGCGCACGCAGGGGGGGCAGGCGTGGGACGTGCACGTGTATTCACGCGCCCTGTTCCCGGTGGCGCCGGGTCTCATCGAGATTGCGCCCGCCCGACTCAACTGGCTCGTCCCGCTCTCCAACTCGATCTTCGCCCGCGAGGAGGCCCACAGTGCGACGTCGTCGTCGCATCGATTGCAGGTGGTGCCGCCGCCGGCCGAGGGGCGTCCCGCGGACTTCACGGGCGCGGTCGGACAGCTGCAGGTGGCTGCGCGCACCGATGCGTCCCCCAAGCGCGTCGGCGATCCGTTCGTCCTCACGGTGACGGTGCAGGGCGTTGGCAACGTCGGTCTCTTTCCGCGTCCGGAGGTGGCAATTCCCTGGGCGCACGTCGTCACTGGGCCGGAGCGCGTTCGCGTGGACTCGTCGAGCGCCATCATCCGTGGCGACAAGGCGTTCGAGTGGGTGGTCACGCCGCGGCAGCAGGGGCGGCACGACGTCCCCGCGCTACGATACCCGTACTTCAATCCGTACACCGAGCAGTACGAGGTCAGTGTCACGAATACGCTGCCCATCTCCGTGGCCGGGGGTGGACTCGTTGCCGCCACCCCGGAAGACTCCGCGGCCACGCCGCGGTACCAGCTGCGACGGTCATTGCGAGGCGACGTCGGCATCCCGTGGCCGGCATCGGCCTGGTACTGGTTAGGCGTGCTGGGGATTCCGCTGCCGGCCCTCGCCGCTCGCTGGCGTCGCCGTCCGGCGCGGGTGCGCACAGTGAGCTCGGTCGAACGTCTCACGCGATGGGCGTCCGCTGCGGTCCCTGATCCCGTGGAGGTCCGTCGCGCATTCCGCGAGGCCATCGGTGCGCGCGTCGTGACCTTCGCGCCGTCGCTGACCAATCGTCGCACGATGGAGAAGGTGCTGCGACGCGCTGGAGTGACCGCGTCAACGGCGCGCGATGTCGTGGCGATGGTGGATGAAATGGACGCCGCGCTTTACGGTGAACAGCGCCTCCGACAAGGCGACCTCGCGCAGCGTGCACTGGCGTTGTACGGGCAGGTGGACGCCGAGGCGATCCCGGTCGCCGGTGCGGCGCCCTCCGCACGCCGACGCGGTGCGGCGGCGACCGGGGTGATGCTTCTGGCAGCGGCGGCGCTCCATGCAGCCGCGACCGATCGTGACGCCACGGCGTTCCGGAATGCGCTCCAAACCTGGGATGCAGGCGACGTCGCGGACGCTCGGTCCGCTTTCGAGCAGCTGGCGCGTCGTCGGCCGCGCGCGGCTGACGCCTGGATGAACGCGGGCACGACGGCGTGGGCCCTTGGGGACACGGCCCAGGCCGTCGTCGGGTGGCAACGCGCCCTGCGCCTCGAACCCATGGCGGACGACGCACGCGCGCGGCTGATCCTCACGCCGTCGTTTCGCGACGGGATCCTCGGCGACATCCCGGCGATTCCGGTGAACCTGCTCGCCGGGGTTGCCCTGGCCGTCTGGGCCTTTGCGTGGTGGCGTCGAGGGCCGGCACCGGGGCGCTGGCTCGCGACGTCGTTCCTGCTCGGCGGGGTCGCCTTGCTCGCGAACGAACGACATGCCGGGCGACGCCAGGTCGTGATCGTCGGCGATGAGTCATTGCGGGACCTGCCAGCGATGTCCGGCACCCCCGGGGCTCGCGTCACGGTGGGCGAGACAGGGCGCGTCCTCGTGGGGCAGGGGAACTGGTCCCGCGTGCGTATGGCCGACGGTCGCGAGGGATGGATCGACGCGTCGCGCACCGCGGAATTGGAACTCCCGCGCGTGATCGCGACGAATTGAGTCGCCGAGCGCCTACATTTCGCGCGGCATCCCCACCGTCAGGTTCGCTTCGTGCCTCGCATCGCGGTTCTCCCATCCACTGTTGCTGACCAGATCGCCGCCGGCGAGGTGGTGGAGCGGCCCGCGTCTGCGGTGAAGGAGCTGGTAGAGAACGCGCTCGACGCCGGCGCGACCACCGTCGAGGTCGAGGTCGAAGACGGTGGGCGGGCCCTGATCCGCGTCGTCGACGACGGCATCGGCATGGACCGCGAGGACGCCGCCTTGGCCCTGGCGCGCCACGCGACCTCCAAGATTCGCAGTGCGGCGGACCTCGTGGGGGTCGCGAGTTATGGCTTCCGCGGTGAGGCCCTGCCCGCCATTGCCTCGGTGTCGCGCCTGGAGTTGCTAACGGCCACCGTCGACGGTGATGGCATCGTGCTGCGGTCGGAGGGCGGCGAGCTGCGCGGGATCGAGGCGGCGTCGCGGCGACGCGGCACGACGGTGTCGGTGTCGCAGCTGTTCTTCAACACGCCGGCCCGTCGCAAGTTCTTGCGCAGTGCGCGGTCGGAGTGGCGCGCCATCGCGGATACGTTGGTGTCGGTCTCGCTGACGCGTCGCGATGTGCGGCTGCGCGTCACGTCGGATGGGCGCGAGGCGCTGGTGCTCTCACCGGTGCGGACGCTGCGGGAGCGCGTGGCCGGCATTTGGGGTGTGGACTATGCCGCGCGCTTCGTCGACGTCGAGGGGGTTGCGGGGCCGGTGCGTGTGTCGGGGATGGTGGAACGGCCCGGGGATGTTGGCACGGGGTCGCGTCGTGCCTTCCTGATGGTGAATGGGCGCCCGGTGCGCGAGCATGGGGTCGCGCGTGCGGTCGAGGCCGCGTATCGCTCGACGTTGCCCGCGGGTCTCCGGCCGTCGTTCCTTCTCGAGGTCACGGTGCCGGCCGACGACGTGGACGTGAATGTGCATCCGGCGAAGGCCGAGGTGCGCTTCACGAACAAGTGGGGCGTGGACCGCGCCATCGAGGAGGTGGTGCAGCGCGCGTTAGGCACCGCGGACGCGGTGCCGTGGGTCGGCCGCGCGTGGAGCCCGGGGATGGGCGGCGCCGGTGGTAGCGGCCTTCCCGAACCCACGCATCCGCCGGTCTCCGTGTCGCAGGAGCCGGTGCGTGACGGGTTGTTCGCAGCGGCGGTTGATGCGGCGCCCGACGCGCCGCCCGCGCCCGAGGCCGCACCCCCGATCGCCGTGCCCGACCTCATGCAGTTGCGGCGCACGTACCTCATGTACGAGCACGAGGACGGCGTCATCCTCATCGACCAGCACTCCGCGCACGAGCGGGTGTTGTACGAACGTTTCCTCGCGGCGCTGGAGCGTGGCGATGCGCCATCGCAGCGGCTCCTCTTTCCCGAGACGGTGCATCTCTCGCCCGAGGATGCCGATGCCTGGGAATCGCACGCGGCCTCCTTCGCGCGCATCGGGTACGAGGTCGAGGGATTCGGCGGGCATTCCCTCGTGGTCCACGCAGTGCCGGTGCCGCACCCGCGGTTCGACGCCCTGCGGTGCTTGCGGGAGTCGCTCGCCGCGCTGTCCGGGGGACGGCAGGCAGCGACCCATGCCGCCCACGAACACCTCGCCGCGACGGTGGCGTGCAAGGCCGCGATCAAGGCGGGCGATGCCTTGTCGCGCGAGGAGATGGCCGCACTCTTTCGCCAGCTCGCGGCCACGACCCTGGCCGCACACGACGTTCATGGCCGGGCGACCATCGTCCGCCTCTCGTGGGATGAAGTGGAGCGGCGATTTGGGCGTCGTTAGGCTCCCGGTCGTGGTGGGGCCGACCGCGGTCGGCAAGTCGGCGCTCGTCCTCGAGGTGGCGGAGCGTGTCCCGGTCACCATCGTCTCGGCCGACTCCCGGCAGCTCTATGCGGGATTCGACATCGGTACCGCCAAGCCGACCCTCGACGAACGACGGCGTGTGCCGCATCTCGGCATCGACGTGGCGGACCCCGCGGAACGGTGGAATGCCGCCCGCTGGGCCGACGAGGTGACGCACGGCATCGACCACGCGCTGGCCGCGGGGCGCCTGCCGATCGTCGTCGGCGGCACGGGGCTGTATGTGCGGGCGCTCTTTGCGCCGCTCTTCGAGGAGCCACCGCTCGATCCCGTCGAGCGCGCACGACTCGCCGCCGTGTTGGAGCCGCTTCCGATCGAGGTGCTCCGCGAGCGTGCGATGGGGCTCGATCCGTCGCGTGCCCACCTGGGGCGCACGCAACTGCTGCGCATCATCGAGGTGGCCACCCTGACCGGGAAGCCGCTTTCCGCCTGGCACCGCGACCATCCTCGTGAGGCCAGGTTCGAACCGGAATACCTCGTGGTCGAACGCGGGCCGGCGCTGGCGGCGCGCATCGAGCGGCGCATCGACGCGATGCTGGAGGCCGGATGGCTCGACGAGGTCCGTGGCCTCATCCCGCGCGTGCCGGCGGATGCGGCTGCGTGGAACGCCACCGGCTATCGCGAGGTTCGTGACGTGGTCGAGGGGCGCAGGGGGTTGGATGCCGTGCGCGAGGAGGTCATCATCCGCACACGCCAGTACGCCAAGCGACAACGCACCTGGTTTCGGCACCAGCTGCCATCGATCGGCGTTACCCGGGTGGACCTCGAGACCCCTGATGGTCGGACGGCCGCCGGAACCTGGTGGCGACAGTGGGAGGACGTCACGTGAGGATCGGCATCACCTGTTACCCGACGTACGGCGGTTCTGGCGCGATGGCGACGGAGCTCGGGATGGCGCTTGCCCAGCGGGGCCACGAGGTCCATTTCATCACGTACCAGCAGCCGTTCCGCCTGCCGGACTTCATGCCGGGGGTGTTCTTCCACGAGGTCGACGTCGGTCGGTACCCGTTGTTCGAGTACCCGCCGTATGACCTCGCGCTGGCCGTGCGCATGCACGAGGTGGTCCGCTCGCACGAGCTGGACCTGCTGCACGTGCACTACGCGATCCCGCACGCCACGTCGGCGTGGATCGCGAAGGAAATGCTGCGGGCCAACGGGCACGATGTCGTCGTGGTCACGACGTTGCACGGCACCGACATCACCATCGTCGGGCAGGATCGCTCATTCCACGCGATCACCAAGTTCTCCATCGAGCGGTCCGACCGGATCACGGCGGTGTCGCGCTTCCTGCGGGACGAGACCTTCTTTGCCTTCGGCTGCGCCGGGTGTGATGTCGAGGTCATCCACAATTTCGTGGACCCGACGGTGTACGACCGCACGCGTCATGCGCCCGTGCTGCGCGAGCGTCTCGGTGGCGGGAAGGTGCTGATGCACATCTCCAACTTCCGCGCGGTGAAGCGGGTGCGCGACGTGGTCCGGATCTTCGCCCGGGTCCAGGCGACGATGGGCGCCGAGCTGGTGATGGTCGGGGACGGTCCGGAGCGGGGTGACGCGGAAGACGAGGCGCGACTCCTTGGGGTTGCCGACCGGGTGCACTTCCTCGGGAAGATCGAAGCGGTTGCCCCGTTGCTCGCGAGTGCCGACCTGTTCCTCCTGCCCTCGGAGAAGGAATCGTTCGGGTTGAGTGCGCTGGAGGCGCTGGCCTCCGGGGTCCCGGTGATCGGGTGCAACACCGGTGGTTTGCCGGAAGTGGTGCGTCACGGCGAGACCGGCGTGTTGTGCGGGGTGGGCGATGTTGACGGGATGGCGGCCGGTGCGATCGAGTTGCTGGGTAATGAGCGACGGTGGCATGCCGCGTCGGTGCGCGCTGCCCACGACGCGCGCGAACGATTCTCGCAGGATGCGATCGTCGCGCAGTACGAGGCCCTGTATGTCGACGCCGTGGAGCGGGCGCGTCCGCCGCGCATCGTTCCCGGGGGGGCGCCGTGACGGTCTGGCAGGCGCTCGTTCTCGGGCTCGTGCAGGGCCTCGCCGAATTCCTCCCGATCAGTTCGAGTGCACACCTCGCGCTTGTGCCGTGGCTCATGCGCTGGCAAGACCCCGGGCTCGCGTTCGACGTTGCGCTGCACCTGGGCACGCTCGTGGCCTTGGCCTGGTACTTCCGTCGCGAGTGGGCCGCCTTGACGCTCGCCGGCCTGCGGGTGGTGCGCCGGCGCCGTGTGGAGGGGCCGGACGAAGCGCGGGCGATGTTCGTGGTGCTGGCGACCGTGCCGGCCGGGGTGGCCGGCCTCGCGTTAGGCGACCTCGCCGAATCGGCCCTCCGGCACCCGGTGTCGATTGCCGTGGCACTCATGGTCCTCGGGGCGCTGCTCTGGTGGGCCGATCGCGTCATGCCAACGTCGCGGCCCCTGTCCGAGATGACCTGGCGGCAAGCCGCCCTGGTGGGACTCGCGCAGGCCTGCGCCCTCATCCCCGGTGTCTCGCGGTCGGGCAGCACGATCACTGCGGCGCGCGCGCTCGGGTTCGATCGTTCCAGCGCGGCCACCTTCTCGTTCCTGCTCAGCTTTCCCATCACCCTCGCCGCGGTGCTGCATGAGGCGCCCAAGGCGCTGGTCGGCGGGGTCACGCTGCCACTGGTCGTTGGGGTCGTCGCGGCCGCCGTGTCGAGCGGGATCGCCATCGCGGTGCTGCTGCGGTACGTGAGCCGGCGCAGCTACGGGGTGTTTGCCGTGTACCGCTGGGCGGCGGGCCTCTTCGTCCTCGGGCTCTGGTGGACGCGCCGTTAGGCATCCCGGCGCCGTCGTTCGACGGGAGCACGGCGCAGGAGATCGCCGTGCGTTGCGACGTGCCCGCGGTGCACCTGTTCGAGGAGGTGGGCAGCACGATGGACGTCGCGCACGACCTGGCCGCCGCCGGCGCACCCGCGGGCACGGTGGTGCTGGCGGAGCGCCAGGCGCAGGGCAGGGGGCGTGGTGGCCACGGATGGACGACGGCCCCGGCGTCCACGATTGCCCTCAGCCTCGTGGAGCGACCACTGGACGCCGAGGCGATCGGGGTGCTCAGCCTCCGGCTCGGCCTGCGCGTCGCCCAGGCGCTGTCCCGCCATGCCCCGGACCTCATGGTGAAGTGGCCCAACGACCTGATGCGTCAGTCGGCGAAGCTGGGGGGCATCCTCGTCGAGGCGCGTTGGCATGGCGGACGCCCCGACTGGGTAGTCATCGGGATCGGATTGAATGTGAGCGCGAGTCCGTGGCCCGGGGGGGCCGCGCTCGATTTTCACGGTTCCCGCGTCGAGATTCTGGCCGAGCTGTTGCCGGCCCTGCGAGCGGCGTCGACGGCCACGGGTGGGTTGAGTGAGGGGGAGCGCGCGGAGTGGCGACGTCGCGATTGGGCCGCCGGACGCTCCGTCGTGATGCCGGCGCGCGGCGTCGTGCGCGGAGTGGAGGCCGATGGAAGCCTCGTCGTGGATGGGCCGGCGGGACCGATCCGGTGCACATCGGGTTCACTGGTGCTAGCGGAGGAGTGAGTGATGCTGCTTGTCTTTGATGTCGGGAACACCGAGACCACCGTGGGCCTCTTCGATGGCGAGTCGCTCCATGCGCACTGGCGCATGGGCACCGACGCGTCGCGCACGCCGGACGAGGTGGCGAGCACCCTGCTGGCGCTGCTGCAGCTGCGCGGGCTCGACCGAAAGGCCGTGACCGGGGCCGCGGTGGGTTCCGTCGTGCCGGCCATGAACGACGGGCTCGCGGGGGGCGTCGAGATCCTCGCCGGGTGCACCCCGCTGTTTGTCGATGCGAAGTCGCCGCTGCCGATCACGCTCGATGTCCTGGAGCCGCTCACGGTGGGCGCCGACCGCATCATCAACACCCTGGCCGCCGCCCGGCTCTTCGCGTCGGACACGATCGTCGTCGACCTGGGCACCGCCACCACCTACGACTGCATCACCCGTGACGCGGTCTTCCTGGGTGGGGTGATCGCGCCGGGAATCCGCACGTCGGCCGAGACCCTGTTCCGCCGGACCTCGAAGTTGCCGGCGACCGAACTCGTCCCCCCGGCGAGCGTCATTGGGCGCCGCACCGAGGAGTGCGTGCGGAGCGGGGTTGTGTACGGGGCCGCCGAGGCGCTGGACGGGATCGTCCGGCGCATCAAGGGCGAATGGCCCACCGGGCGAGATCCGCTGGTCGTGGCGACCGGGGGGCTGGCCCCGATGATCGCCCCGATCGCCACCACGGTCGACCGCGTCGAGCCCCACCTGACGCTGGTGGGGCTCCGAATGGCCTGGGAGCTCCTCCGGACCTAGTTCCGGGGTTGGGGCCCACCCGGGCCCAGTCGGGTCCCTGACGGGCAGGCAGGGGACCCGCGGAGGCGGCCAGATGGGCCCGCCGCACGGGGGCCGCGCCCTTTGACGGGGGGACCGGCGCCCTGTAGAATTACCGTTAGCACTCAGGAGGCATGAGTGCTAACCCACTACATCCAATTCCCCAGAAGGAGGGAAGACGTCTATGGCGACGAAGAACGCCGCTGCGACGAAGATTGCGCCGCTCGCCGATCGAGTGGTCGTAAAGGCGATGGAGGAGGCCGAGACCATGCGGGGCGGCCTGTACATCCCTGACACCGCGAAGGAGAAGCCGCAGCAGGGCGAGGTCGTGGCAACGGGCCCCGGCCGCTTCGAGGACGGGAAGCGCGTACCGCTCGACTGCAAGGTTGGCGACAAGGTCCTCTACGGGAAGTACTCCGGCACGGAAGTGACCGTCGACGGCGAGCAGTACCTCATCCTCCGCGAGAGCGACATCCTCGCGGTCATCAACTGACATCCAGGGGACTATCCATGGCTGCTAAGGAACTCCATTTCAGCACGGACGCGCGCGCGGCGTTGAAGCGCGGCGTCGACCAGTTGGCCGACGCGGTGAAGGTCACCCTCGGCCCCAAGGGCCGGAACGTCGTCATCGACAAGAAGTTCGGCGCCCCGACGGTCACGAAGGACGGTGTGACGGTCGCGAAGGAAGTCGAGCTCGCGAACTCGATCGAGAACATGGGCGCGCAGATGGTGAAGGAAGTCGCGACCAAGACCTCCGACGTTGCCGGTGACGGCACGACCACCGCGACGGTGCTCGCCCAGGCGATCTTCCGCGAAGGGCTCAAGAACGTGACGGCAGGCGCCAACCCGATGTCGCTCAAGCGTGGCATCGACAAGGCGACCGCGGCGATCGTCGAGGAGCTCAAGAAGATCTCGGTACCGACCGCCGGCAAGAAGGAAATCGCCCAGGTGGCCTCGATCTCCGCGAACAACGACAAGGAGATCGGTGACCTCATCGCCGACGCGATGGAGAAGGTCGGCAAGGACGGCGTCATCACGGTCGAGGAAGCCCGCGGCATCGAGACGACCCTCGAGACCGTCGACGGCATGCAGTTCGACCGCGGCTACATCTCGCCGTACTTCGTCACGGACCCGGACAAGATGGAAGCCTCGCTCGAGGACGCCGTCATCCTGATCCACGAC
>JAEUJK010000760.1 GCA_016794735.1 Gemmatimonadota bacterium
AGGACGTCGTGGGCGAGGGGATCTTCGCCGAGGACCACGAGCAGATGGTGATGGTGCGCGACATCGAGCTGTACTCGATGTGCGAGCACCACATGCTGCCGTTCTTTGGGAAGGCGCACATTGCCTACATCCCCAACGGGCGCATCGTCGGGCTCTCCAAGCTGCCGCGCATCGTGGACATGTTTGCGCGCCGGCTGCAGGTGCAGGAACGCCTGACGGGCGAGATTGCCCAGGCCATCCAGCAGGTGCTGCAGCCGCGTGGGGTGGGCGTGGTGATCGAGGCCTACCACCTGTGCATGATGATGCGCGGCGTGGAGAAGCAGAACTCCAAGACGATCACCTCGTCCCTGCTCGGGAACTTCCGCGATGACGCAATGACGCGCGACGAGTTCCTGCGCCTCGCGCACGGGCCGGGCCCGCGGTGACACTCGCCGGGCGCGTCGCGCTGGTCACCGGGGCGTCGCGGGGGATCGGCGCGGCGATCGCGTCGTCCCTGGCGTCTGCCTGCGCGACCGTGTGGCTCGTCGCCCGGTCCCGCGAGGCCCTCGACCAGGTCGCGGCCGCACTGCCGCGCGCGATCCCGTTCGTGGCGGACCTCGCCGATGCCTCCGCCGTGGACACGCTCGCGCAGGCCGTGATGCGCGACCACGGCACGCCGGACATCGTGGTCCTCAATGCGGGGGCGTTTGACCTGGGGGCCGTTGGCGCCCTGGCGTTAGGCGCCGTTGACCGGATGATCGACCTGAACGTGCGCGCGCCGTACCACCTCCTGCACCATGTCGTGCCCGCGATGCGGGCCCGGGGGACGGGGCACGTGGTGACGGTGGGGTCCGTGGCCGACCACGTGGCCTTTCCCGAGAACGGGGCGTACGCCCTCACCAAGTACGGGACGCGCGGGCTGCACGAGGTCGTACGCGCGGAGCTGCGCGGCACGGGAGTGCGCGCAACCCTCGTGTCTCCCGGGCCGGTCGACACCACGATCTGGGACCCCCTGCATCCCGAGGCACGCCCCGGCTTCCCGACCCGGGACGCGATGTTGCGCCCGGCAGACGTGGCGGAGGCCGTGGCCTGGGCGGTCACCCGTCCCGCGCACGTCAACGTGGACGAGGTGCGGCTGGGTTATCGTTAGGCCGCATGTTCATCGAACTGGTCGACACCCTGCGCTGCCCCGCCCCCCACGAGGACTCGTGGCTGGTGGCGACGGTCGATCGCTATCACGGTCGCTACATCGCCGAGGGCGCCCTCGGTTGCCCCATCTGTCGCGCACAATATCCGGTGCGTTCCGGCGCGGTGCACTTTGGCGATGTCGTCGCCTCGCACGGGCATGCGACGCCGGTGGGCGAGGATGACGTCGAACGGGCGCAGGCGCTGCTCGGCCTCGCGGAACCCGGCGGGCGCGTGGTCCTGGCCGGTGCGGCGGCGGTGCTCGTGCATGCCCTCGAGGAGGCGAGCGGAACGGCGATGCTCCTCGTGAACCCGCGCGGTGTGGAGGCGACGCCCGGCCTCTCCGTCTTGTGGTGTCGGGACCTGGTGCCGCTCGCGCCGGCCTCGCTGCGTGGTGTGATCGTCGGGGACGACGTCTCGAGCGCCCTCTTGCCGTCGTTGGTCCGCGCCCTCGCCCCGCGTGGGCGCCTGGTGGCTCCCGCGGTCACGCCAGTCCCCATGGATGTCCGCGAACTGGCGCGCGACGATCGTGAGTGGGTGGCCGAACGGACCGGCTCCAGCACCTCGGCGCCCGTGGGCCTGCGCCGGCGGTAGGGCGTGGGCGGCGACGGCCGCCCACACCCCCAACGTGCCTAACGCCTCACGTCTGGTGCGGCCACTCCCCTGGTGAGGGCTCCCCAGGCGCGGGCCATCTCGATGAACTCCCGACGGTACCCATGCGGATCGTCGCCGCGGGCCGACTCCGCACGCTCCAGGACCGCCTCCAACGAGGCGCTGCCCCGGTGCTTCGAGTCGCGGACCACCATCGCGAACTCCGCGACGGCAGAGGCGAAGGCAAAGTCGCCACGCAGGGAAACCGGCTGGTCGAGTACGACCGTGCGCAACTCACGGCTCGTGCTGCCGTCGCGATCCTTGAAGCGCATCTTCACCTGCAGCAACTCGCCGCCGTGATGGATACTCGTCAGGCGATCCCCCTGGTAACGCAGCGGGTCCACGGGGCGCGACGGGTCGATGGCCGCGCTGCGCGGGACGATTTCGTAGAAGGCCGTCACCGTGTGGCCGGCTCCCATGTCCCCTGCGTCCTTGGCGTCGTCGCGGAAGTCCTCGTCGTTCAGCAGCCGGTTTTCGTACCCCAGCAATCGCCAGCTCGCGACGGTGGCCGGGTTGAACTCCACCTGCAGCTTGACGTCCTTCGCGACGGTGAGGAGGGTCGCTCCCATCTCCTGCACGAGCACCTTGCGGGCCTCGAGCGGCGAGTCGATGTAGGCGTAGTTCCCGTTCCCCTTGTCGGCCAGCGTCTCGAGCTTGCTGTCCTTGAGGTTGCCCATGCCAAAGCCGAGGACCGTCAGGAAGGTGCCCTCTGCGCGTCGCGCCTCGATGAGCCGCTCCATCTCGGCGTCGCTCGACGCGCCGACGTTGAAGTCCCCGTCCGTGGCGAGGATCACGCGGTTGTTGCCGCCGCGAATGAAGTGATCGCGGGCCACCTGGTACGCGAGGGTGATCCCGGCGCCGCCAGCCGTTGAACCACCGGCCTCCAGCCCCTCGATCGCGGCGCGGATCTCCGCCTTCCGCGATCCTGGCGTGGACGGAAGCACCAGCCCGGCAGCCCCCGCGTAGACCACGATCGCGACCCGGTCCTGCTCACGCAGCTGGTCCACCAGCATCAGGTACGCCTGCTTGAGCAGCGGCAGCTTGAGCGGGTCCTGCATCGAGCCGGAGACGTCGATCAGGAAGACGAGGTTGCTCGGGGGGATCCTCCTCGTGTCCACCTCCTTCGCCTTGACTGCCACGCGCACCAGGCGGTGCTGCGGGGCCCACGGCGCCACGGCCACGTCTGCCGTGAACCGCACGGGATCCCGCGAATCGGCGGCCGGGGCATCGTAGGCGTACGGGAAGTAGTTCACCAGCTCCTCGAGGCGGACGGCATCGACGGGCGGGAGCTGGCCCGAGCGCACCATGCGACGGAGGTTCGTGTACGACGCGCGATCGACGTCGACCCCAAAGGTCGACAGCGGCACGTCGCTCGCGGAGCGGAACGCGTTCTCCGCGATCGACGCATAGGCCTCGGTGTTGTGGGTGCGGTCGGGGGCCCTCACCGGCGCCGGCGCATGTGCCGCCCCGCCGACAACCGCGGTGGAGGCACCGAGCCTGACCCGTGTCGACGCAGCTGCCTGGCCCGTGACGACGACTTCGTGCAGCGACACCACGGCCGGTTGCATGACCATCCGGAGTCCAGCGCTGTCACCGGTGATGACCAGGGAAATCGTGGATGGCTGGTATCCGATGGCGCGCGCCTCGAGCACGACGGCTTTCCCGCGCAATGCCTCGGGCACGGTGAGCGCCCACGCGCCGGCTGCATCGGAAATCGCGCCTCCGGGCTGGCCACGAATGCCAATGCGGGCCTGTGCCAGCGGGGTTCCGGCGGCGGCGACGATGGTGCCAGAGAGTCGCGGTGGTGCCACCGTGCGCGGCGGCGCGACGGCAACGGGGACGATCAGGGCGACACCCAGCAGCGAGCGAACAAGGGAACGGGTCATGGACAACTCCTGTGTATGGGGGAGACGTCGCGGTTGGGCGGAATTGCACAACCGCGATAAACACAGAGTTCAGCCCGTCGCCGTCCGTCAGCGCCTGGGGGGATGCGCGGCTCTACACGCGTCAGATGGCGGGCGTTCCCGCGCAGGGATGAGCCGCAACGACTCGTCCCGAAGGGGCGCGCGAACCACGGTGTCCGGGGGACGGCGGGACGACGGAGCGGCCAGGGAATGCCCTGCGGCTTGGCGCAACGCGCGCCTCACCTGTAGCGTATCGTTCTCGTCCTGTCCCACCTGCTCCTCGACTACCATCGCCGTGCGCTCGTCGACCATCGCTGCACTCGCCGTTGTCGTACTCGCGGCGGTCTTCGATGGCGCGGCACCCGTCGGCGCCCGGTAGTCCGTCCCTCGTCCCTGGAGTCCCCCAGAATGTTTCGAGTTCGTCGTGCGTCCGCGTGGCTTGCCCTGTTGGCGCTTCCCACCCTGGCCGCAGCCCAGACCTATCCCAGCAAGGACGACCCGCGCAGCAAGTTGCGCCCGGGGCGCTTTGGTGACTCGGCGATCAAGAACATGCGCCTCGTGTCTGCCACGCAGAAGCCTGCCATGTTCGACACGTCACGTGGGCTGACCTTCGTGAACTCGGACCTCGCCTTTGGCGACCGGTACGTCTACCAGGGCAACTTCGCCGGCTTCACCGTGTGGGATGTCAGCAACCCGGCGGCGCCAAAGGTGGTGGCGGCCATCTCGTGCATCACGTCGCAGGGTGACCCGTCCATCTACGGCAACCTGCTGTTTGTCTCGGCGGAAGGTGCCGGGAATCGCAATGACTGCGCCAAGGGCGGCGTGTCGGACCCCAAGGACCACATGGCCGGGGTGCGCATCTATGACGTGTCGAACCCGTCGAGCCCGCGCCTCGTGAAGAACGTGCAGACCTGCAAGGGGTCGCACACGCACACGATCCTCCCGCACCCCAAGGACAAGCGCGTCATCTACATCTATGTCTCCGGCAGCCAGGGCGCACGGCCCAATACCGAGGTGCCCGGCTGCAAGGAAGGCACCGACCCGGCGGACGAGACGAACTCGCTGTTCCGGCTCGACGTCATCAAGGTGAACCTCGACAAGCCGGAAGCGGCGGAGGTCGTCACCGGCGCGCGCATCTTCACCGGGCTGGACCCGGCGCCGCGGGCGACCGGTCGTCCGGGACGCGGCGGCCCGCCGGGGGCGGGTGCCCAGATGCCCACCGGGCCGCGCAACTGCCACGACGTGACGGCCTATCCCGCGGCGAAGCTCCTCGCCGGTGCGTGCGGGAGTTACGGGCTGCTGGTGGACGTGTCGAACCCGGAGAAGCCGGTGCGCGTCGACGCCAAGGCGGACACGAACTTCTCGCTCTGGCACACCGCCGTCTTCTCCAACGACGGAAAGAAGGTCGTCTTCACCGACGAGTGGGGCGGCGGCACCTCGCCGATGTGCCAGGCCAGCTCGATGATGGAGATGGGCGGCAACACCATCCTCACGATCGACAGCAAGAAGAAGTACACCCAGCACGCGTACTTCAAGATTCCCACCGCCCAGTCGGCGCAGGAGAACTGCGTGTCGCACAACGGCGGCCTGATCCCGGTGCCGGGGCGCGACATCATGGTGCAGGGCTGGTACCAGGGCGGCGTGAGCGTGATGGAGTTCACCGACCCCGATCACCCGACCGAACTCGCGTACTTCGACCGCGGCTCGATCGACCCGCCGCCGGGCGTGGACGTGCCGCTGACGCCGGGCCAGCAGCCCGGTCGTGGCGGTCGTGGCACCATTGGCGGCTCGTGGGGAGCGTACTACTGGAACGGGCACATCTACTCGTCGGAGATGGACCGTGGCTTCGACATCATGGAATTGACGCCGAGCGAGCACCTCTCGGCCAATGAGATCGAGGCGGCCAAGCTC
>JAEUJK010000768.1 GCA_016794735.1 Gemmatimonadota bacterium
CGTTAGGCGGCGAGACAACCAACTACATGCCACGGAGGCTACGCATGGCCAAGTGCATCCGATGTGGGCGAGCAGCGGGTCCGCAGCGCGACTTCTGCGCGGACTGCGATGAGGCCATACTCAGGGAAGCAGTGGCGGCGACCGCCTCCGATACCAAACCAGGCGGAGGTTCTGCAACCGACGCAGGTGCTGCTTCGTTCGGCAAGGGCTGGAGGGCCCGGGAGCGAGCCTCAGGAGAGGCAGCCAGCTCTGAGGGTCGCGCCAATGCTCCGTCCCTTCAAAGCGTTCAAGTAGTCGACATCAAAATGTCCTTCGGCTCGATGGTTGTGTTCATGGTGAAGTGGTCGCTCGCCTCAATCCCCGCCATGATCATCCTGATTCTGATCTTCGCCTTGATCGCTCTCCTGCTGTCAACGCTGTTTGGCGGGTTTGTGTCCACGTTGATAGATCGATAGGCAATAGTAGTTGTGCGGAACGACCAACGTGCCAACCCGTCTGACTTCCAAGCGCGCGAGTCTGCAGGTCTGCCTCGCGGAGTAGCCCTGGTGCCTCGACTCATTGATACGGAAACGTGGGAGTGTCCGAACCACGCACATTGTGGTGCATGGGCTTACATCAAGACGTACTCGTGCGGCTGTGTCAGGGTCGAGTGGGTGAGCCGCGGCCGGTATGATCCCGCCCGTTGCGCGCACAATCCGAAGGAGAAGTATGGGTCAAACTACCCCAATTGCGAGGAGTAAGGCGTCGACATCGGCGCTCGAGCGGCTAGGGCGCAGGATGTCAAGAGGGCGCCTGGCAGGGAGGGCACGCCGCCTAACAAATGGCTGCGCAAGACCGGCGCCGAGGCTAGCCGTCCCGCCCGCCGCCTGATACCGTAATGGAAGAGCTCGCGGCGGGCGGAACGGCTCTATGGGAGCGCCGGCTTGTGAGCCATTGACGTTATGCGGCTGCCTGAATCTCGTCTCGTCAATGGCCCAGTCACGATCCGAACCCGAGGGGCCCTCGCTGAGAGAGCTGGTCGCACTCTTCCTCAACGAGGCATCCACAGCGCTTGAGCCGTGGGTAGTAGCCCAGGGTGGCGCGTGCACCATCAAACTGACCCACGCCAATGCGCGAGGTCACCTCGAAGTGACGACGCCTGATGCCCTGCACGGCGTATTCCTGGCGGAAGTCGAGTTTCGAACACCTTTGCTCATTGGCGAAATGAGCTACGGCGATAGAGATCTGACCATCAGCGCTGTCGTCAGCCCCTTTGGTCGACCCCTCCGTCACGGACTATGGGAGTGGGCCGACGCCGTCGGCGAGCCTACGATCCCTCCGCGCGACACACAGTTTGTCAGTCAGCCGGACCGACTACGCGACATCGTGCGCGGAATGTCGCGGGCCTTGGTCCGGCTTGGTGACGTCATTGCGATCGCCCAGGACGGTATCGTCGAGCGGATGACGACGGCGCGAGCAAGAGCTCAAGCCGAGCAGACGGCGCTCTGGCGGCAGGCCGAACATGAGGGAGCGGTCCGACTTGCTCACGAGGCATTCAGAACGGGGAACTGGGCGCGCGTTGTCGAGCTACTGACTTCGGTTCATGACCTCTTGTCGCCGGCCGAGGTGGCCAAGCTGAGGTACGCTGAGGCACGGATGAAGTGACCAGTTCAGCCCTGCGTCATGTGCGAGTGGTGCGATCAAGGGACGCATTTCGCCGGTCATGACAGCGCGCCGGCGCCCAGGTTGATGGCCGCATAACAGCACGCAGCTCGGGTCAGGGCCGTGGGCTGGCCGCCGCACCCGGCGGCCAGTAGTGTAAGAGCAAGAGCCGCCGCCGGGTGCGGCGGCTCATATAGAAGGCCCCGCCCGAGAGCGTGGGTCGTTATGCCGTCGAGCCGCACTATCACGGGCACGATCTCGTGGAGGTCGCCGCTTGCCCAACGCCCATGCGGAAGGCAACTTCGGCGCATCCATGCGTCCGGCACCACTCCTCCGTCGCTTCTTGAATGCGCCGCCTTGCACTCGCCCTGCTACTCCTGCTGCTCGCACGTCACTCCTCGGCACAAGCCGCGACGCGAACCGCCGACACGCTGATCACCAGCGAAGTGCGCCGACAGCTCGACCTGCTGTCGGCGACGACGAGCATCTCTGCCGTCCATCTAGGCTCTGGTCGCATGGTGGAGGTGCGCGCCGATCAGCCCATGAACACCATGAGCACGATCAAGATTCCGATCATGCTGCTGGCGTACCGCGACGCGGAAGCCGGTCGGCTGAATCTTGATGAGCGCATAACGCTGCGTGAGGAGGACATGCGCGGCGGCACCGGGCTGCTCAAGCGCCTCGCACCAGGCGCCACCGTAACGTACCGGGACCTGATCGACCAGATGATCATCACCAGCGACAACACGGCGACCGAAGCGCTGATCGTCAAGCTGGGGATGGACCGCATCAACGGCATGTTGCGCGAACTCGGGTTCCGTGAGACGCGACTCGTGCAGACCATCTCGCAGTTCTTCCGCAATAGCGCGGCGGCACTCTCGCCGGAGCGTGCTGCTTGGAGCGACGTGCAGATTTTCCGGGCGCCTCCCGTTACCGCTTTGTCCGCCGCGCAGGTGGCGGCGAAGCGGTTCGCCTTCGCCGTGGACTCCACGACCTGGCTGGGCCGCTCGACCGCGCGAGAGATGACGACGCTACTCGAAGGTATCTACACCGCGAAGTACGCGAATCGCGCCAACAGCGCGGCCATGATGAATCACCTGTTCGGCCAGTTCTACACTACGAGACTGCCGGCCACGCTGCGCTATCGCTCGGGCGTCCGCATTGCGCACAAAACAGGGGACTTTCCTCCAACGTCAGGCAGCGACGTTGGTGTGATCGAGTATCCCGGCGGCGTGTTAGTCATCAGCGTATACACCAACGCGAACCGTGGCGACTTCGCGCAGCTCGAGCTCACGATCGGACGCATTGCGGAGCTGCTGGTCAATCGGTGGTAGCATTTTGGGCCGATGCACGGCGACGATCCGCCAGCGTGCCTGTCGCAACCTGGAGCGTCGCCGTGCATAACAACACGCAGCTCGTGACGCGGCCAGGGGGATGGCCGCCGCACCCGGCGGCTGGTAGTGTACAGGCAAGGATGCCGCCGGGTGCGGCGGCTCTTATTGAGGCCCCGCCCGAGAGCGTGGGTCGTTAGACGGCTTCCAACATCTCTGGTGATTAGAACGAGGACAGTCCCTCTCGTGGTGGCCGGCCTGTTCGCGTGCCGAGAGACGCGCCCGGACGCGGAGAGGTCTGTGCCGTCAGGCGATACCACCGCGCTGGTCGTCGTCAACGGAGCGACCGCCATTGGCTTCTTCCCGCCACCGCTCGATTCCGCAGAGGCGGAGGAGTCGGGGTACTCGGAGGGGCTCGCTCACGTGGGATTCGCTCTGGCCGATGCGCGGGCGTGCCTGAGCCGAGACAGTCTTCAGACGGTCCTGATCGTCGACACCGCGGTGCGAGTGCACAATCGCGGCCAGGTGGACACGCTGCACTTCTCTCGCGTGGACTCGCTATCCTACGGCATCTACCTGATTGCTCCGGGCCGCACCCCGCAGCTGATCAACGCACTGGGGCCCAGTGCGCTCTCACCGGCCGTTACTGAGGCACTTGGAGCCTACCTGAGGCGGCCCGCCTGTCCGGCCGCCGATAGTCGCGAACCCGCCGTCTAACGGCGCTTGCAGCTGTCGCCGCGTCGTCATATGGTAAGCCGCGGCCCGCTTCGCGGCCGCGACCCTTTGTTAGAGGCGGCGCAGCTGAAGCTTGAACGTTAGGCGCTTGCGTCCGGGCGGGTGCTAGGTCTGCTACCTGAAGCGGGTTGTCGCATTCTCCTCCACCCTCACGCCGATGCGCCTGCTCGGTTGGACGCCACTAGTCGTCGCTGGCCTCGTGGTGACCCGCGGCCTCGCGGCGCAGACCACTGCAAGTGATCCGGGCTTCTGGGCCGGACGCGCCGCACGTGTCACGTCGGCCCCGAACGCACCCCGCGTGCGCATCGGCCTCTGGGATAGCGGCGTCGACACGACGCTCTTCCCGACGCAACTGGCACGCGATGAACAGGGGCGCGCGCTCGTGCGCGGCTATGATGCCTTCAAGCGTCGGCAGGACACGCCCATGGAGGTACTCCCGGCGTCGCTCCTCGCGCGCGCCGCCGAGCTGAATGCCGTGCTGCGCGCCTACGATGACCTCGATGCGAAAAGGGACACCGCCGCCGCTGCGGCTATCGCGCAGCGCTTGGCCCAGATGCCGAGGGCGGACAGCCTCGCATTCGAGGCCGCCACAGAGCGGTGGGCCGGCTATTCACACGGCACGGCGGTGGCAGACGTCGCCCTCACGGGCAACGCGCGCGCGGAGCTCGTGATCGCGCGCATGGAGTGGTGGCACGGGTCCCCCCCGGTCCCGTGCTGGTCCCGCGACCTGGCGCATGCGGAAGCCGCCTCGATCCACGACCTGCTCACGTGGCTCGTCGCGAGCGGTGCGCGGGTCGTGAACATCTCCTGGGGCCGCTTCGAGCAAAGCTATCGGCGCAACTTGGACGCGTGCGCGCCCACGCTGCCCGCAACGGCGCGTGCGGCGCTCGCGCGATACTCGGTTGACACGATTCGCGCGGTGTTGCGGGCTGGGATCGCTGCGGCACCACGCGTGCTGTTCGTAGCGGCGGCCGGGAATGCTGGGAGCACCGTAATGGCGGCGAATCCGGCAACGCGCTTGGCGCTGCCAAACCTGCTGCTCGTCGGCGCGGTCGATCGGCACGGTGAAAAGGCAGCCTACACGAATACCGGTGCTGAGATTGGTATCTACGCGAATGGCGACGGAGTGCCGGCGCGCTTGGTTGGCGGTATGCGGTCGCACGCCTCAGGGACGTCAATTGCGACGCCGGTCGTGACGGCGACGGCGGCGCTGATGCTCAGCGTGAATGCCACACTGAGCGGAGCGGAGCTGCGCACCCTCCTCGAGCAGACGGCGGACACCAATCGCGCGGGCCTACGCCTGTTGTTTCCGTTGCGCGCGGTGGAGGCGGCCCGGCAGCGACGGGGAGCCCAGGCCATCCGTAGCAGGGGCGCGGTGCCTGAGTAAGCGCGGGCCTTTATGGGAGCGTCCGCAACAGAGGCGTGGTCGTTATACCGACTAGAAGAGTAGTGGGTGCCTTGCCGGCAGACTCTCTCTTGTCTTTACTGACTTCACGCTGTCAGTGCGCGGCCGCGTGGTCCACGCCGAGGGCGTCTCCGTGTGGTAGAGGCGGTGCCTGTGGACGCACGACGGCCGCCTGTTTCATCCGTGTCCTTCCAAGGGCCACGGCGCCGCGTCGAGGGCGGTGTGCGCAGCGGCCGTTCGCGCGGGGCGGCGGTCGAGGGTGCACGGGGGCACTGGAGCGTCGGCATGGGACTCGCCATGCGTCACTGCCCCCGTGGCGCTATAACTCGCGGTTGCACCCGCGGGCCGTGGGTCTAGCCGCCGCACCCCCCCACCCCTAAATCACAGGGCAAGAGCCGTCGCGGGTGCGACGGCTTCTATTAGATGGCCCGCGGGTGAACCGCAGGTCGTTATGTCGACTGGCCAGACCGCCGAGGGCCAACGCGTACCTCCGCATCGGTGTCCAATGCAGCGGCCCCACGTCCATCGGGGCCGAGGCCGATGGTGCCGCACCGATATCGCCGATGCACGAACTGGGGGGGATACGAATGACGCTGCTTCTTCTCTTGCTGCTGATCCTCGCCGCATGTGGCCGCGGCGCGGAACCGGCGCCGCTTGCCACCCGGACCGACAGTGCCGGGGTCGAGGTGGTCGTCAATGCTGCTCCGTTGTGGTCGGCAGGGGACGGCTGGCGCATCGATCTGGTGCCCACGCCCCAGATCGGTCATCGAACGGATCGCGACTCGCTCTACGACCTGCTGAGGATCAGTGCCGGTGCTGTTCTTCGGAGCGGCGAGATCATCGCACTCGTCGGGGCCAACCGGCAGGCCCGCCTGTTTGCGCCGAGCGGTGAGTGGTTGCGGAACATCGGGCGAGATGGCGCCGGACCTGGCGAACTTCGCAGGGTGAGCGCGATGAGCCTTTCCGGCGATACGCTCTTCATTCCGGACGGCGAGCTGAGGCGACTGAACGCTTTCAGGCTCACCGGCGAGTTCTTGAAGGCATGGCCATACTTCGCCGCCGAGGGCATCGGGAACCTTCCTCCCAGCCACCGCCTGGTTGATGGCAGCTGGATCGCCTCGGCGGGGCTTCCCTTCGGCCCTGACGATATCTCCACCGAAGGGATGCTGCGTCAACGCATTCGGTACTATCGGGTCGATGCAGAGATGTCCGCGCTCCTCGACACGATCGCCGAGGCTCAGGGCCGCGAACTGGCCGTGACGCGCACAGGTGGGGCCGACGACCTGCGGGGCATGGTCGAGACGGCCGTGCCGGCACCGTTGGGTCGGTTCTCGGCGGTGGCCGTCGCGGCCGATCGATTCGCGTGGGGGGACAACTCCACCCCCGAGGTCCGGTTCCACGCGGCCGACGGGAGTATGCGGCGCATCGTGCGGTGGAGCGCACCTGCAACGTCAGTGGATGGCGCACTCCTCGATCGGCTGAAGCAAGAAGCTCTGGCGCGGGCGGAGGGCAACGAAGCGGCTCGACAGTCCATTGAGGCCCAGTATTCGCGCGCCTCGCCTGCTCCGGTCGTGCCGTATTTCGAGGACCTCCGCATTGACGCCGCTGGTGCCCTTTGGGTGCAAGAGTATCTCTTGTCCGCTGCGGACTCAGTGCACTTCCGCATCTTTCGCTCCGATGGCCAATACCTCGGCAGGCGCACGCTCCCGCCGCGGCATCGGATGCTGGACATCGGGCACGATCGACTTCTGACCGTCTGGCAGGATGAGGACGACCTGGAGTACTTGCGGGTCTATCGCGTTGCCCGCACCCCATAGGAACGTGGTGACGACTGTTGCGCAGGCGAGATGTGGAATGCCATCCGCCCGAATGCCTGAAGCGACTCCGGGTTCCTGCAGTGGCGGTGAGTCATGTAGGCGCAGCGCGGCATAACAACACACCGCACGGGTCGGGGCCAGTTGGGGTGGCCGCCGCACCCCCCGCCCTGTAGATCACAGTCGAGGACGTCGCCGTGCGACGGCTTCTATATGATGGCCCTCGGGCGAACCGCAGGGCGTTATGCGGCAGCGGGTTCCGGCGAGCGGTTTCCCAACGGAGACGGGCTGATGATGAGGATCAGGTGGGACCAGCTCACCAGTACCTTCGTTCGGTTCGTGGAGTCCGAGCGCGCGAGCGGCGGCCTGCTGCTGCTCTGCAGCATCCTTGGTCTCCTCGCCGCGAACTCCGCATGGGGGCCGCAGTATGCGCACCTCTGGGAGCGCGAGATGCTGGGCCTCCGCCTGGAGCAGTGGATCAACGATGGGCTGATGGCGGTCTTCTTTCTGCTGATCGGCCTCGAGTTGGAGCGGGAGCTCTATAGCGGTGAACTGTCCGATCCGCGGCGCGCAGCGCTCCCGGCCATCGCGGCGCTGGGCGGGATGGTGGTGCCTGCGCTGATCCACTTCGGCCTCAACGCCGCGACGCCGACGCAACCCGGTGCCGGCATCCCGATGGCCACGGACATCGCATTCGCGCTGGGCGTGCTCGCCTTGCTCGGGAAGCGCGTGCCCGCCTCGCTGAAGGTGTTTCTCGTGGCGTTCGCGGTCATGGATGACCTGGGCGCCGTCCTCGTGATCGCGGGCTTCTACACTGTCGACATTGTACCCAGCTACCTCGTGGCGGCCATCGCCGTGTTGGGCATCCTGGTCGTCGCGAATCGTCGCGTTCGCATCATGGCCCTCCCGTTCTACCTGATCGGCGGGGCGCTCATGTGGTGGCTGCTCCTGCGCTCCGGTGTGCATCCCACGCTCGCCGGCGTGGCGCTGGCGTTCGCCATACCCTACTCGGCCCGCGATCACGACACGGCGTCGCCCTCCCATCGACTGGAACACGTGCTGCAGCGACCGGTGGCCTATCTGATCGTCCCGACCTTCGCGCTGGCCAACACGGGAGTGCTCCTTGGGACTGAACTCCTCGCCGAGGTCGGGAACGTGAATGGCCTTGGGATCGGGCTCGGCCTCATCGCGGGCAAACCGATCGGAGTCGCCGTCGCCACACTGGGCGCCGTCGCGACAGGCCGACTGGCACTGCCGCGAGACCTTCGGTGGTCGCACATCGTTGGCGCAGGCCTGCTCGGCGGGATCGGCTTCACGATGTCGATCTTCATCGCCAACCTCGCGTTTCCCGCGAGTCCGTTGCTCGCTGGTGCGTCCAAGGTCAGCATCCTGTTGAGCTCCGTGATCGCCGGCACGCTCGGGTACCTCTGGCTTCGCTTCGTTGCGCCGTCTCCCCTGGCGCCCTCGCCCTTGAGAGCCTGAGCCGACGCGGCCACACGGGCAGAAGTCTCCTGACTGTCGCCGCGGCGGCCGTCCGATGGGATGCGGCGAAGCAGAACAAGATCGTTGCGGCATTGCAGCCTCGTGTTTCGAGTCGGGAACCCCACCCAGTGGTGGCTGCTGCGCACTCGGCGCACCTATCGCGATGGCCGTGTGCTTCCCATTGTCCCGGGCGGTCGCGGCCGAGGCCTGCGGTCCTCCGTGCTGGTCGGGGTGATGGCCAGCGTGCGACCGTCTCGCAGCTCAAGGGAGTGGGCGATGCCCAACAGCAGGCCGGGTGCGGGGCCACCAGGGCTGGCCGCTGCACCAGGCGGTCCGTAGAGTAAGGGCAAGGGCCGTCGCCGGGTGCGGCGTCCTCCTGTTGAAGGCCCCGCCAGACGGCGTGGGTCGTTAGGCGACACGAGACCCATGACATACACGGTCGATCCGATCGCTTTCGTCCACGCCACTCGTACGGCTCCAGAAGACAACTTCTGGGGCGGTGCACCGACGCTCACGCTGGACGCGTCGGCATGGCGATGTGCGCCCTCGGGCTCATTCCGCTCGACGAGCTTCCGGGTTAGAGTCGCGACGCTCGGCAAACCCCCGGACGTCAGCGCGATGTCCTCCGCGTGACTGGCGCGTCCCATCGACCAGGGCCAGAACATGGGCAAACGTATGAAACGCGAGCGCAGGCGGGCGTTGCCTGGACGAGCGCACGCGAAACCCAAGGAGCCTGAATGAGCCATACGATACGCATCGCTGCTGTTCAGGCATGCCCGGTGTACCTGGATCGAGAGGCAACGATCGACAAGGCCTGCCGCCTCATTGCCGAGGTCGGCGCCGCTGGTGGCGAGCTGGCCGTG
>JAEUJK010000773.1 GCA_016794735.1 Gemmatimonadota bacterium
ACCGAGTCGACATCGAGCAGGTCGGTCGCGACGCGATCCCATTGCGACCATCCCTGCAGGTCGATGCCCCGCACCATCAGCGCGCACGACACGGCATTCTCGGTGCGTGCCGCCGACAACACCGCCGCGATCGCAGCGGCCGGATCGCCGGCCTCAGGCTCGTCCGGTTGTTGCGCCGTGGCGCCAAGGTCTGCCGCACAGGCCAGCCCTAGCAGGACGGCGCCCCCGGTCACCGAGGCGAACAGGCGCCGCGCGGTCACCTCTCCCTCCGCTTGCCCAGCGCCTCGGCCGCAGTGCGACGAATCTCTGGATCGGCGTCCTTGAGCATGTTCAGCAAGGCCTGCAACGCCTCGGCCCCGCCGATCTCCTTGAGCGCTTCGGCTACCTGGCGGCGCGTCTCCACGTCCTGCTCAGCCAACATGCGGGTGAGGCCAGGCACCGCGCGTTCATCCCCGATGTCGCCGAGCGCGCTGGCCGCGTTGCGCCGCACGTTGCGATTGCTGTCGCCAAGCAAGTCGATCAGCGCGCGGGGTGCGGTGGTGAGGTCCTCGATGTTCCCGAACGCTTCGGCCGCCTGGGCGCGAACATCGGCGTTGGCGTCGCTCAAAGCCGCCGTGAGTGCGGTCACCACGCGCGCCTCGTTATGGTCGTCCAGGCCGTCGATGGCCTCCAGGCGCACCGTTGCGTCGGCATCGCGCGCCAGGATGAGGAGGCTCTCGATCGTGCTGTTGTCCTCCAGTTCATCCAACGTCTCCGCGAGTTCGCGGCGCACCTGGACGTCCGGATCGCGCACCAACGCGGCGAGCGCAGGAGCAATGGATGGATCCTGGAAACCCTCGAGCGCATCCACGGCGGCACGCCGCACCTCGGCCGCACCGTCGCGCAGCTGTGCGAGGATCGGGGCGACGGCGCGCGGGTCCTCGAGTTCGTGCAAGGTGCTGAGGATCTGGACGCGCACGCGAGCGACACGCTCCCCACGCAGCGCCTCGATGAGCGCAGGCACGGCGCGCGGGTCATCGATCTCCTCCAGCGCATGGGCAGCGGCCTCTCGCACTCGCGGATCTGCGTCTTCCCGCAGCGCGCGCCCGAGCGCCGTGATGGCGACGGTATCGCGGAGCTGTGCCAGCGCATGCGTCGCCGCCAGCCGCACCTCGGCGTCCGTATCGGTGAGGGCGTTCATCAGCCCACCCAGGGCCCCGCCCGGCAAGACATCACGTTCGCTACCTGTGGCATCGCGCCCCTGCTCCGGCCCCTCGTCAGGCAACGGTGGGTTCACTTCGCGACTTTCCTGCGTTGCCACGTTGGTGGACTTGTCGACCTGCGGCGTCGCGAGGCTCACCGCTGGCGTCGATGGCAACACCGCTGCAGCAGGCGCGGGTGACACCGCACCGAGGACGATCACGGCCGCGCCAGCCACGACCGTCGCGGACGCCGCGCGGAGTGGCGACAGGCGACCACGCGTCGTCTCGGGCGAGAGAATCGACAGGAGCCGACCCTCGAAGTCTGACCCACGACCCATGGCGAGTGCCACGTCCGGCATCGGCTTGGCCTCGTGCTGCACGATCTGCAGCAGGTGCTCGGCGTAGTCGGACGCGCGGGCCCCCGCGGCAAGGACCATGTCATCACACGCCTTCTCGCCTTCCACGCGCAAGCGGCGCGCGGCCACCCACGCGAGCGGATTGATCCAGTACAACGCCCGGACCAGGTAGGACACGAGGTTCATGGCAATATCTCCCCTGGAGATGTGGGCACATTCGTGCATGAGGACGGCGTGTCGCTCGGCGGGAGTCCACGCGAGCGCATACGCCGGGACCACGATGACCGGCTTGAACACGCCGGCGGTGAATGGAAGGGCGACTTCGTCGCTGACGCGCACGTCGGGCACGGTGAGCCCGAGTTGTGCGCTCACCGTGCGTACGTCGCGGGTCCACGTGTCGTCGTTGATGCGTCGCGCACGCCGGACGCGACGCCGCACCACGATCACGCCCAGGAGCAGCCAGCCCAACAGGACCACCGTGCCGGCCGCGTAGACGCCACGCGCCACGCCGGCAACCGTCCATTGGCGTGCGACGGGCGTGGTGTCGCCCGACGTTGATATGCTCGCTTCCTCCGCTGCGGGAACTGCGGGAAGCACCGTGGACTCGGACTCGGCGCGGCGTCCCTTCGGTGCCGAGGTGACCGGTACCGCGACCTCGGACGTCCAGCTCGGCAGCACCCGCCACTCGAGGGGAAGGACGGCGCGCGTCACCGGCAGCGCGATGGCTCCAACGATGGCCAGCGCCCACAGCAGGTGACGATGCGCTGCGGCCCCGCCGCGCCACACCATCGCCAGGGCACCGGCCAGGAGGAAGACCGCCGAGGTACGGAGCAGGATCTCTGGCATCTTAACGGCCCTCCTTTCTGGCAGCGTTGATGCGCTGCGTGAGTCGCTCGATGATGTCGCG
>JAEUJK010000883.1 GCA_016794735.1 Gemmatimonadota bacterium
AGTGGCTCGCACCTCTCAATGCATGGAACTCGGACTCAACAACAAGATCGCCCTCGTCAGCGGGGCTTCGTCGGGACTCGGCCTCGCCATTGCGCGCGAACTGGCCAATGAGGGCGCACGCGTCGCCATGGTCGCGCGGCGTCGGGACCTACTGGACCGCGAGGCGGCCGCCATCAACCAGCTCGGCCGTGGTCAGGCTGTTGCCGTGGCCGGCGACGTCTCGAATCGAGACGAAGTTCAGCGTGTTGTGCAGGAAGTCGAACGCACGATGGGTCCGGTCGACATCCTCGTCGCCAACGCCGGCGGTCCACCGTCGACCACCTTCGACAGCACATCCGACGAGCAATATCTCGCCGCGATCAACCTCAACCTGCTCAGCTCCATCCGACTTGCACATGCCTGCGTGCCGGGCATGCGCGCACGAAAGTGGGGACGTGTCATGTTCCTCACCTCGATGGCAGCCAAGCAGCCGGTGCCCGGACTCCTCCTCTCCAACACCGCGCGCGCGGGACTCCTGGGCTTTGCCAAGACCCTGGCCACGGAGGTCGCGAAGGACGGGGTCCTCGTCAACACCGTCATGCCCGGTCATTTCGACACCGACCGAGCGATCGACCTCGCGCGGATGCGCTCTGAGCGCGAGGGCAGGTCGATGGAGGACGTGCTCAAGGCCCGTACGGCGGGAATCCCGCTCGGGCGCTCCGGTGATCCGAAGGAATTCGCCGCGGTCGTGGCGTTCCTTGCGAGCGAGCGTGCGAGTTTCGTGACTGGCGCAGCGATCCAGGTGGACGGAGGCCAGATCGCCGGGCTGGTCTAACGCGGACGGCATGTCCGAACCTGCCGCAAGAACTACCCTGAGGTCCCGCGCGCGCCCAACTTTGTCCACCGAACGAAGCGGTCGGATCGCGCGGTGCCCGGATCGACCTTCGGGCCCTGCGTCCTGCCGTCCGGTGTCTGCCGTCCACCACTCGCCGCACCCGTGAAAGCCCTCGTCAAGGAAACCGCCGCACCTGGCTTCGTCCTTCGCGACGTCCCCGTCCCGAAAATCCTCGATAACGAAGTGCTCATCCGGGTGCGAGCCGCCGGGGTGTGCGGGACCGACGTGCACATCTTCGAATGGGATGACTGGGCCGCGGGTCGTTGCAAGCCGCCGTTCACCGTCGGGCACGAATTCGCCGGCGAAGTCGCCGAGGTGGGCAAGCTGGTCACCGACGTGAAGGTGGGTGACCGCGTGACCGCGGAGGGTCACATCGTCTGCGGACGCTGTCACCTGTGCCGCACGGGCAATGCCCACGTCTGCCCGAACACGAAGATCATCGGCGTGGACCGCAACGGATGTTTTGCCGAATACATCGCGATGCCGGCCACCAACGTGTGGCACCTCGATGACAACATCCCGTTCGCCATCGGCGGCATCCACGACCCCATGGGCAACGCATTCCACACCGCGTTGCACGGGACCGAGATCCCCGGCGCCACGGTGCTCGTCACCGGATGCGGCCCCATCGGGATCTTCGCCGTGGGGATCTGCGTCGCGGCCGGCGCGTCGCGTGTCATTGCGAGCGACGTGAATCCGCGGCGCCTCGAGCTCGCGCGCCAGATGGGCGCACACGACGCCGTACATCCCGCGGAACTCGCCGCCACCGTGGACCGCGTGACCGACGGGCTCGGCGTGGACGTGGTGCTGGAAATGAGCGGCGTCCCCGCGGCGATCCACCAGGCGTTCGCCGAGGTGCGTGACGGCGGGCGCGTGCAGATGCTGGGCATCCCGTCCAAGCCGATCGAGATCAACCTCGCCACCGAGGTGATCTTCAATGGCATCACCATCTAC
>JAEUJK010000016.1 GCA_016794735.1 Gemmatimonadota bacterium
CGCACGATCGGCGTGATGTCCCACGGGAACTCGATGTCCGACAGCAGCTCAACACCGGCGACCGGATGCTGCTTCACCGTCTCCCACTCGTCGGCGGTGAGGCGCCCGGGCTTGTTGAGCACTTCCTCCGGAATCACCAGCTTGCCGACGTCGTGCAGCAGCGTGCCGATGCGGAACCAGAACATCGTGCGTTCGTCGAACCCGACCCGCTTGGCCAGCGCGCACGCCACATCGGCGACGCGCTCGCAATGGCCCTGCGTGTAGCGGTCCTTGGATTCGGTGGACTCACCCCAGCGACGCGCCACGTCGATGAACTCGCCCTCGAGGTCACGCGTCGTGCGCTCGATGTCGGCGAGGTCGTGTCCCGCCTTGAGCTGCGTGAACAACCGGTGCGCGGCATTGAGCGACCGGAGCAACTCGCGGTTGCGTCCGGCCACGCGGTAGAGGAGCGCACATTCGCGGTGCAGCTCGGCGAGCAGCAGCACGTTCTTCCGCGCCTCGGCAATGCGCATGGCGTCGCGGAAGTGCACCTCGGCCGCCTCGAGGTTGCGGCGCTGCCGGGCCACGATCCCCGCGAGCTTGAGCGCCTCGGCCACCGCCTGCACGTCGTCGCGGGCGCGCGCACGGGCGAGCGCGTGGATCACCTCGCGCTGGGCCGCCTCGTAGTCACCGCGCGCCACGGTCAACGCCGCGATGTTCACCTCGATTTGTGTGCGCACGTCGTCGTCGCTTACGCGACGCGCGAGGGCCAGCGCTTCCTCGAACGACGCCCGCGCCTCCTCCCAGCGCCCCAGCCGCGTGAGCAGCAGGCCGCGGTTGTTCAGCGCGATGCACGCATCGCGGTGCATCTCGAGCTGCCGGTATTCGCGCAGCGCGCTCTCGTAGTACGCCAGCGCCTGGTCCGGCTCACCCCGGATGGCGGCAATCACGCCGAGGTTCTGCGCCGTCATCGCGGCCAGCAGCGTGTCCCCGTGGCGGAGCGCGCCCTCGCGTGCGGTCAGGTACAGGTCGCGCGCCTGGTCCAGTCCTCCCAGGCGCCACCACACGATCGCGTGCAGGTTCTGCGCATGCCCGATGGCGCGGTCGTCACCCTCGACCTCTGCCGCCGCATAAGCCGCCTCGATGCAGGCCAGCGCCTCCTCGTACCGCGCATCGGCTTGCCACGTGCGCGCGATCCAGCGGAACAATGTCGACGCGCTGGCACCTCCCTGTCCGGGCTCGAGCTGGCGCAGGGCCCGTTCGTACGCCGCGCGCGCCCCCTCGAGATTCCCCTCGCGTTCCAGCCGCTGGCCCTCGTCGCAATGCTCCCGGAACCCGAGCCCCGCGCCTGACGCGAGGTCCGGATGGACGGGTATTGGCCATGAGTCGAGCGTTGAGCTCGAGACGGGTGTATTCACGATGCAGAGGGGAAACGCGGCGGGTCGGCCCGGGGTGAGCGGGCGCACCACAAAGACGCACGAAACGCCGGGAAGGCCACATCATTAAAGGCCGTTCCGGATTTGCCCCCTGATCGTCAGGATGTGGCCCCCTTCCCCCGTTTCATGACGCTCTTGTCCTCGTCCGCTCGCCCCGTCCCGCGCCTGGCAATCGTGCTGGCCCTCTTCGCCGCCGCCTGCGGTGAAAAGGCGACGACGACCGGAAGCACCGCTGGCGGTACCGTGGTGTTCGCGATCCCCGGCGAGGCAGAGCATTTGATGCCCCCGGTGATCCAGACCATCGCCGCCAAGCAGATCGTCGACCAGATCTATGCGCCACTGGCGGAGGTCGGTGCCGGCGGCGGGACGCTCGGTGACGTCGGCTTCGTTCCGCGCGCGGCGGCCCGGTGGACCTGGTCGAGCGATTCGGGCGCCATCGACTTCCACATGCGTCCCGGCGCGCGCTTTCACGACGGGCACGGCGTCTCCGCGGCCGACGCGAAGTTCTCGTATGAGCTCTACGCCGATCCCGCGGTCGCCTCGCCGCACCTCTCGGCGTTCCCGAAGATCGACTCGATGACGGTCCCCGACTCCATGACCCTTCGCGTGTACTTCGGCGAGCGGACCCCGGAGCGGTTCTTCAAGCTGGCAACGAACCTGATGATCCTGCCGAAGCACCTGCTCGAGCAGGTGGCACGCGACGGACTGGGCGCGTCAGCGCCCGCGCAGTCCCCGATCGGCAGCGGACCGTATCGCTTTGTGAAGTGGGAGCGCGGTGTCTCGCTGGAACTGGCCGCGGACACCACCAATGTCGAAGGTCGCCCCACCCTGGACCGGGTGATCTGGCGCCCCGCCACGGACCCTAACGCGGCGACACGGAGCGTCGTCGCCGGCGAGGCCGATTTCACGGAGAACCTGCGGCCCGAAGGCATGGCGATGGTGACGCCGGGGCTTCCCGTGCGCACCGTGGAGTATGCGGCGCCGATGGTCGGGTACCTCCTGTTCAACACGCGTTCGACGGCAAACCGCCAGCAGCCGCACCCGGTCCTCGGCGATCCCGCGGTGCGCCGCGCGCTGGCTGGCGCCATCGATCGTTCGGCCGTGGTGCGCAATGCGCTCGACTCGCTCGCCGTGCTCGCGCACGGCCCGCTGCCGCGCACCTCGTGGGCGTACGACACCACGGTCGCCCTCCCGGCATTCGACGTCGCCGGGGCCCAGGCTGCGCTCGACGCCGCCGGGTGGAAACTCGCCGCCGGTGACAGCGTGCGGTCGCGCAACGGACAGCGCCTGCGGGTCTCGTTGCTGGTGCCGAGCGTTAGTGCGACGCGCCGACAGATGGCGACCGTCGTGTCGGCACAGCTCAAGACGGTCGGCGTGGACGTCGTGGTGGAGGCCCTCGAGCCGTCCGTCCTCCTGCCACGACTCGGTACGGGCAAGTTCGACGCCTTCATCCACGTGTGGCAGTCGGATGCCAGCCCGTCGACGATGGTGCAGGCGTGGGGGGGCCGCGACCTCGAGCGCTCGCAGAACTACGGCTGGTACGTGAACACGGCGGTCGACTCGTTGTTGGGGCTTGCGACCGCCGCGCCGACCCTCGCAGCGGCACGACCGCTGTATACCTCCGCGGCAAACCTCATCGCCGCGGATGCGCCGGCGGTGTTCCTGTGGGAACCGCGCAGCTTCGCCCTGTCCCACACCCGCATCAAGTTCGTGTCGCTGCGAGCGGACGCGTGGTGGTCGGGGATCCGGTCGTGGACCATCCCCGCGGGCGAGCGGCTCCCGCGCGACGAGATCGGCCGCTAGCTGAAGGCGCGGCGGCACCCTGCCGTCGAGTTCGTCGCCCACCCGGGAGGACACCCTTGTGCCCTCCCGGGGACACAGCGCTTCGCGTAAGTCGTTGTCCGGCAACGGCAAGCGTTCAGGCACGCCGGCTGCACCACTCGGGGGCGTCTCGCACAGGGAGCCCCGATGTTCATTCGCCGTCCGCTGATCGTTCTCTCGGCCATTGCCCTTGCCGCCTGCAACGACGACCCGACGCCTGCCATGGACGCGGCGTTGCAGCAGGACCTCTCGCTGGCGAACCAGGCCTTTGCGCCACAGCAGTTCGTCTCGCCGCTGGAAGCCGGGATGATGCCTAACGGGTACGTTCCCGCCGGCTACGCCCCGCAGGGGTATGTCCCTGCCGGCTACGTCCCGGCCGCAACGGTGCAGCGCCCGGCCACGCGGACCGTGCGACGCACCGGTGGCACCGTGACCTCGAGCGGGACGACGGTGCGCAAGAACACCAAGCGCGACGCGGCGATCGGTGCCGTGACCGGTGCGGCGATCGGTGCCGTCACCACCTCGCGGAAGGACCGGATGAAGGGTGCGGTGATCGGCGCCGTGGCGGGTGCGGTGCTTGGCGGGGTGATCGGGAACAACGTGGACCTCACGAAGGTCCCGCGGCAGTAGCTGTCCCGGTTGCAGTCTCTGAAGGTCTCGGGGGGCCGGTCGACGCTAACCGGTCCCCCGCTTCGCGTTCGCCGGTAACCGACCTCTTGCCTCCCGCCGTCCCCGGCCATTGTGTTCCCCGGACCTACTCCTGGAGAGGCTGGATGCGTCGCATCACGTTCGCCGGGGTCGTCGCGGGATCGCTGCTTGCCGTGGCCGCTGGTGGCCTGCCGGCACAGCAACCCGAGACAGGCCCCAAGGTGGGGGACATGGCCCCCGACTTCGCCCTCGGGGGTGCCACGCGGTATGGCATCCTCCGGGATCAGATCAAACTCTCCACCTACCGTGGCAACACGGTGGTCCTCGCCTTTTTCTTCAAGGCGAGGACGCGTGGTTGAACAGTCCAAATGGAGGCGTACCGTGATCAGTACGCCACGCTCTTCAACAACGGCCGCAAGGTGACGGTGATCGGGATCAGCCTCGATCCCGACACGGCACTGTTCTCGTGGGCCCGCGATGCCGACTTCCCGATGGTCTTTGCCTCGGATCCTGGCGGCAAGGTGGGGTCGGCCTACGGTGCCTTCGACGCGGCCCGCAACACCGACAACCGGTCGCTGTATGTCGTTGGACCGGACGGCCGCATCGTGTACAAGGCCCAGCCGTTCCGCCAGATGGCGGAGGATGCCTACACGGAGCTTGCAGCCGCGATCGACAAGGTCTCGCCTCCGCCCGAGGCGAAGCCCTGAACCACGCCTGCGACGACCCGGCCCCCGCCGGGTCGTTCGCATTCCCCCCGTCCCGTGACCGATTCGCAACTGCTCGCGCGCTGGTATCACGAGACGGTGCAGGCCTGCGACCCCCGTGAAGCCACCCGGGTGGCCACGGCCCGGCTGGGCCTCAACGCCCCCGTGCGCCTCATCGCCGTGGGCAAGGCGGCGGTCGCCATGGCCCACGGCGCACGCGATGCCCTCCATCATCCCCCGCTCGCCGGACTCGTGGTGTCCCCAACGGGTGAGCCCCCCGAGGTCGCCGGACTTCGGCATGTCGCGGGTGATCACCCGGTCCCTGCACAGGGATCCGCCGAGGCCGCCGCTGCACTCGACGCCCTCGTGGCCTCGCACCGCGGCGCCGAGACCCTCGTGCTCGTGTCCGGCGGGACCACGAGCCTGATCGCCGCCCCACGACCGCCGCTCAGCGTGCACGAGATGCAGTCCGCGTTTGACGTACTGCTCGGCAGCGGGGCGGACATCGATGTGGTGAACGCCGTGCGACGGCGGCTGCTGCAGTGGGGCGGCGGTCGGCTCGCGGCGGCGCTTGCACCGTCGCGCGTCTCGTGCCTCATCGTGTCCGATGTCATGAGCGGGGACGTGGCCTCGATTGGCTCGGGGCCGTGTGCGGCGAGTGCAACCGAGCGCCCCGTGCCAGACGCGCTCCGCGCCGCCCTCCCGGAGCGCGTGCGGACCATGCTCGACGACCCCCTCCCCGCACTCCCCGGGGTCCGCAACGAGATCATCCTCGACAACCGGACGGCGGTGGCGAGCGCTCGCCAGCTCATCGCTGCCGCCGGAGTGCTGATCGTGCCGACCACGATCGAAACGCTCGACGGCGAAGCATCGCTCGCCGGCGCAGCGATCGGCCGCGCGCTGTCGAGCTCGTCTGCGGGCGCCTTCGTGCTCGGTGGAGAGACGACCGTCACGCTCACCGCGAACGCGGGGCGTGGTGGTCGGTGCCAGGAACTCGCGCTCGCTGCCGCGCGCGAGCTGCGTGGTCAGCCGGCCACCCTGCTCGCCGCGGGAACGGATGGACGTGACGGGCCCACCGACGCGGCCGGCGCGATCGTCGACGGCACGAGCTGGGAGCGCATGATCCAGGCGGGACGAGATCCCGCAGCGGACCTCGCGGCCCATCGCGCGTACGACGCACTCGCGGCGATCGGCGCGCTGATCCCGGCGTGGCCGTCGGGGACCAACGTGAACGACCTCGTGATCGGCCTGCGGCGCAGCGCGCCCGTCGCGTAGCCGCGCTTTCCCGCCGCCCAGCGACGCGCCGACTTGCCTCGAAGGACCTCTGTGACGTCCTTTCCCGTCATGCCGAACACCTTCACTGTCGGGCTCGTCCAGGAGACGGCCGGATCGCAGGACATCGCCGCCAACGTCGCCCGCGCCGTCGCGGGGGTCCGGGCGGCGCACGCACGTGGCGCACAGGTCATCTGCCTGCAGGAACTCTTCAACGCCCCGTACTTCTGCAAGAGCCTCAAGATGGAATGGTTCGACCTGGCGGAGCCGATCCCCGGGCCGACAACCGACCAGATGCAGGCGCTGGCCCGCGAATTGTCCGTCGTGCTCATCGTCCCGATCTACGAGCGCGAGGCGCCCGGGCTGTATCGCAACTCCGCCGCGGTCATCGACGCCGACGGGTCGCTCCTGGGCGTCTACCGCAAGATGCACATCCCGCACGATCCGCTCTTCGAGGAGAAGTATTACTTCGCCCCGGGCGACACCAACGATCGCGCCCTCAAGGCACCGGGCGTCGTCACCGAACACGACGGCTTTCGCGTCTTTCGCACGCGGTACGCCAACATCGGCGTGTTGATCTGCTGGGACCAGTGGTACCCGGAGGCCGCACGCCTCACGGCGATGCTCGGCGCCGAGATCATCTTCTACCCGACCGCCATCGGCTGGCACCCGGCCGAGAAGGCCGAGTTCGGCGAGGCACAGGTCACTGCGTGGCGCACCATCCAGCGCGCGCACGCGATCGCCAACGGCGTCTTCGTCGCCTCACCCAACCGCGTGGGCTTCGAGCCCGAGCCCGGCACCAACGGCCTGGAGTTCTTCGGGCACTCGACCATCTACGATCCGTTCGGCCGCATCCTCGCCGAGGCGGGGACGGACCCCGCGGTCCTGGTGGCCACCTGCGACACCGCGCGCATCGAGGACACCCGGCGCAACTGGCCGTTCTTGCGCGACCGTCGCATCGACGCCTATGGTGGGCTCACCTCGCGTTTCCTGGGCAAATGACCAAGTACCGTATGCCGGCGGAGTGGGAACCCCACGCCGCCACCTGGATCGCCTGGCCGCACCACGAACCCGACTGGCCCGGCAAGCTGGAACCGATCCCATGGGTGTACGCGGAGATCGTGCGCGTCCTGCACGCCCACGAACGCGTCGAGATCCTCTGCCACTCCGAAGATGTGCGGGAGGACGCGCGCGCGAAGCTGGACGCGCACCACTGCGACCCCGCCGGGTATCGCCTGCACGTCGTGCCCTACGACCGCGGGTGGCTCCGGGACTCCATGCCCACGGTCGTGCACGATGCCGAAGGACAGCCGGTGCTCGCCAACTGGCAGTTCAATGCGTGGGCCAAGTACGACAACTACGCCCACGACGCGCGCGTCGGTGAGGTGGTGGCCGGCATCACCGGCATGCCGCGCATGGAACCGATGCGCCCCGACGGGGGCGGACGCGTCGTGCTCGAGGGCGGCGCGATCGAGACGAATGGCGCCGGGCTCTTCCTCGTCACCGAGGAGTGCCTCCTGTCCAACGTGCAGGAACGCAACCCGGGACTGTCCCGCTCCGGCTACGAGCAGGTCTTTCGTGACGTGCTCGGGGTGCACGAGACGATCTGGCTCGGCGAAGGGTGCGTCGGCGACGACACCCACGGGCACGTCGACGACATTGCGCGGTTTGTCGATGCGACCACGATCGTGCTCGCCCACGAGGAAGATCCGGCCGACGAGAATCACCAGCGCTCCAAGGACAACCTGCGGCGCCTGCAACACG
Organism: Gemmatimonadota bacterium; assembly: GCA_016794735.1. Taxonomy (GTDB): domain Bacteria; phylum Gemmatimonadota; class Gemmatimonadetes; order Gemmatimonadales; family Gemmatimonadaceae; genus RBC101. The sequence goes on from JAEUJK010000016.1 coordinate 7,625, forward strand.
CCGGCGCCGGCCGCTTTCACGTCATCACGTTGCCGTACCCACGGCCGGTGATGATGGATGGCCAACGCCTCCCGGCGTCGTACGCGAACTTTTACATCGCCAACGGCGTCGTGATCGTCCCGACCTTCAACGACCCGAACGACCGCGTCGCGCTCAACACCCTCGGCGAGTGTTTCCCCGGCCGCACGGTCGTCGGGATCCACGCGGTGGACCTCGTCTGGGGCCTGGGCACCCTGCACTGCCTCTCCCAACAGCAGCCCTTACCGGCCCGGTAATCCCATGCGACGTGTCCTGCTCCTCGCGACGGCCCTCGCCGCGTGCACGAAGAACGACCAGGCGTCATCGGGCGCCGGGGCCCGGGGCACGCTCGTCATCGCCACCAGCGCCGACGCCGACCAGCTCCTTCCACCGCTCGTGATCACCAGCGTCGGAAAGCAGGTCAGCGACGCGTTGTTCCTCCCGATCGCCCGTGTCGGCGACGAGCTCAACATGCTCGGCGACGAGGGATTCACCGGTGTCCTCGCCGACCGCTGGGAGTGGGCCCCGGACTCGATGGCCATCACCTTCACGCTCGACAGCGCCGCCCGCTGGCACGACGGGCGCCCGGTGCGCGCCGCGGATGTCGCGTTCAGCTTCGAGCGCTATCGCTCCGCCGAGGTAGGGTCCGACCTGGCCCCGAAGCTCGCCGGCATCCAATCCGTCACCGCGGACGACTCCCTCCGGTTCACCGTGGCCTTCGCCCGCCGCAGCGCCACGCAGTTCTACGATGTCGTGCACCACCTCATCCCGTTCCCGGAGCACGTCTACGGCCCCATCGCTGCCGCCGAACTGCGGGCCAGCGATGCCGCACGCCGTCCGGTGGGGAGCGGCAAGTTCCGGTTTGGCCGGTGGGAAGCGGGCCAGCGCCTCGAGGTCGTCGCCGACACCGCGCACTGGCTCGGTCGCCCCGGCCTCGATCGCATCATCTGGACGGTCGTGCCTGACCCCACGACGCAGCTGGCCCAACTCCTCGCCGGCGAGGCCGACCTGGTGGAAGCCCTCCGAGGCCCCGCCCTCGAACAGGCCGCGCGCGACACGGGCCTCGCCTTCGTCCAGCGACCCGCGGTGGACTACGTCGTGGCGCAGTTCAACCTGCGCGGGCGCAAGGCACGCACGCAGACGCATCCGCTCTTTGGGGATGTGCGCGTGCGGCGCGCCCTCACGCTGGCGCTCGATCGCCCCATGCTCGTCCGCAGCGTGCTCGACACGCTCGGCGACGCGATGACCTCGCCCTTCCTCACCCTCGCGGGCGTGCGCGGACTGGCGATCCCCGGTGTCGACCTCGCGCAGGCGCGCGCACTCCTCGCCGAGGCTGGCTTCCGCGACACCAACAACGACGGCGTCCTGGAGAAGGACGGCATCCCGCTCGCATTCGGTGTATCGGCGCCCAGCACCTCCACCGGTCGCACGCGCATGCAGACGCTGCTCGCCGATGCGTGGAAGGCGATCGGCGCCAAGGTCTCCGCCGAGGTCATGGACAACCCCTCGATGATGGCGCGCAATGAAGCCGGCGACTACGACATCTCGTTGCTGGGCTACAGCGGAAGCTCCGCAGCCTCCGACGTCGGTCCGCAGTGGTTGAGCACGCGGGGCTCGCAGGGGACCAACTGGGGCGGGTATGCCAACCCCGCCTTCGACGCGGAGCTGGACTCGGCCACGGCGAGCATCGACCCGCGCAGCGCGCGCCAACACTACGCCCGCGCTGGCCAGATCCTCATCGATGACGCCGCGGGGATCTGGCTCTACGAGGCGCGAACCGTGATGGGGATGCACCGCCGCATCGTCCCCGGTCCCATTCGCGCCGACGCCTGGTGGGCGCACCTCGACGAGTGGTCCGTCGACCGCACTCGCATGCTGCCCCGGGACCGCCTGGGCCCCGGAACGACCTAGCCGGCGGCGCCGGTGTGATCTGGGTCACACCGGTTGCCGCACTCCGTGGCGGCACGTCTGTAGAGCGTGACCCGTGTCATCCGAACGTACGCTCGTCCCGCAGGCTGACCGATGCCCGTGGGCGTTTCCTCGTTACGCAGCCTCCGGCATCGCCTGCTGGCGGGCTTTGGGGCGTTGGTCGTCCTCTTCGGCGCGGCCGGCGTTGCCGCGCGCGGCGCCGTGGGACGGATGTCCGAGGTCATCGGGGAGACGCTGCAGGAAGTGCAGGTCGACGCCCAGCTCTCCAGTCGGTTGAGCGGCGCGGTCGCCGCCCATCTTGGCGCCGCTGAGCGATACCTCTCCACCCGTGATTCCCTGTCGAAGGTCGCCGTGAGCCGTGCGGCCACCGTCGCGCGCGCCGCATACGACGAAATGACGCGGCGCGAGACGCGCGATGGTGCGGGCGACTCCCTCCTCCGCGTGATCGGGACGCAGCTCGGCGACGTGACGGCGCGATACGCGCGAGCCCATGAACTCGCGGACGCTGGACGCCAGGCCGAGGCGCTGCGCGCCGCTGACGACGCGCAGGCACGAGGTGCCGAACTCCAGCGCAGCCTCCAGGCGGTCGATGCCGCCAAGGCACGTGCCGTGGACGCCGCGTCGCGCTCGCTCCGTCGCGATGCCGATGCACGGTCCTTGTGGGTCCTCATCATCATGGCCGCCGCCGCGTTGCTCGGCCTCACCGTCGTGGTGACCACCGCGCGTGCGGTGACGCGACCGCTGCGCCACCTGGCCGCACAAGCACGCGCGTTGTCGGCCGGCGATTTCGATGTCCGTGGCCATGACGACATTCCGTTGGAGTTCCGCGACCTCGCCGATGCCTTGAATGGCGCGGCCGCGTCGCTGTCGCGCGTGGTCTCCGTGAGTTCACACACCGCCGACGATGTCTCGGGGTCGGCGCGTGAACTCGCCAACGTCTCCGAACAGATCTCCGCCTCGGCCAGCCAGATGGCCGCGTCGATGACGGAGATCTCCGCCGGCGCCGATTCCCAGGTGCGGCAGCTGCGTGCCGTCGATGACGCGCTGCGTTCGATCCAGGGGAACGCGACGCAGGTGCTGCAGGGGACCGATGAAGTGGGCACCCTCGCGGCCGACATCGAGTCCAGCGCGCGTGCGCGGCGTACCGAGATCGACCGCTCGCTGGGGATCCTCGGCACGGTGCGCACCACGGTTGGCGCCGCCGCAGCCGAGGTCCACGCCCTCGAGGCGACCGCCGAGCAGATTCACCGCCTCGTGGCTTCGGTGGGGCGCATCGCCGAACAGACGGACCTGCTCGCGCTCAACGCGGCGATCGAGGCCGCACGCGCCGGCGTTGCGGGGCGCGGGTTCGGCGTGGTCGCCGACGAAGTACGCAAGCTCGCCGAGCAGGCCCAGGCCGCCGCCGACGATGTCACGCAGCTCACGCGCACGGTCACCACGCGAGTGGAGAGCACCACGCGCGCCATGGAAGCCGGGGTCGTGCAGGTCGCCGAGATCGAGAGCGTGTCCCGTGAGCTCGACAGCGCGCTGAACACCATCACGCTCTCCGCGAGTCGCACGCGGCAGGCCGCATCGAGCGCCGCCGAGCTGGCGCGCAGCAATGCCCAGTTTGTCACGAGCGCCGCCCGCAGTGTGGAGTCGGCGGCACGGACGGCCGAGGGGTACGCGGCGGCCGCCCAGCAGGTGAGTGCGGCCACCCAGGAACAGAGCGCGGCGTGCGAGCAGATGAGCTCCGCCTCCACGCAGCTCCTGCATGGGGCCATGCAGCTCCGCGAACTCGTGGGCGGCCTCAAGGGCTGACCGTCGGCGCGAGTCGACCACGACCTGCGCTGGTGAGGTGGACTCCGCGAACGCCGGGCGTGGCCACTTTCCCCGCGCGCCCGACCCTCTTACCCTCACCCCAGTCTCACAACATCCGGTGCCTGCGCCTCGACCTGCGGTCCTGCTCCTGAGTGGAGGGCTCGATTCCACCACGCTCCTCGCCCTCGCCCGGGCGGAGGGGTTTGCGGTGCATGCCCTCTCCTTTCGATACGGCCAGCGCAACGCGCGTGAACTGGAGGCGGCCCGGCGCATCGCAAGCGCGGCGGGCGTCGCGCAGCATCGCATCGCGGAGATCGACCTGCGCATGTTCGGCGGCTCCGCATTGACCTCGGACCTCGAGGTGCCGAAGGACGCCGAGGACGACGGGCACATCCCGATCACGTATGTCCCGGCACGCAACACGATCTTCCTCTCGTTTGCGCTGGCGTGGGCCGAGGTGCTCGGCGCCACCGACATCTTCATCGGGGTCAACGCCCTCGATTACAGCGGCTACCCGGATTGTCGCCCGGCGTTCATCGAGGCCTTCGAGCGCATGGCGAACCTCGCGACGCGCGCTGGCGTCGAGGGCACGTCGCCGCTCCACATTCGCACGCCGCTCATCTCCATGACCAAGGCGCAGATCATCGCCGCCGGCGTCCAGCATGGCGTGGATTACTCGGCAACGTTGAGCTGCTACGACCCCGACGAGCAGGGCCGCGCCTGCGGCCACTGCGACGCCTGCCGCCTGCGCGCCCGCGGGTTCGCCGAGGCCGGCGTGAAGGACCCCACCGTTTACCGGCCGTCCTGATGTACGCCGTCAAGGAGATCTTCTACACGCTCCAGGGCGAGGGAATGCAGGCGGGTCGTCCCGCGGTGTTCTGCCGCTTCTCCGGCTGCAACCTCTGGTCAGGCCGTGAAGTGGATCGCCCCACGGCCATCTGCACCTTCTGCGACACCGACTTCTTCGGGATGGGGCCCGACGGCGGGCGATTCCCCAGCCCGGAGGCCCTCGCGGATGCGGTCGCCGCACGATGGCCGGCGGACGCCCCATCGGCGCGTCCACTCGTGGTGTGCACCGGCGGCGAACCGCTGCTCCAACTCGATGATGCAGCTGTCCAGGCGCTGCACGCCCGAGGGTTCGAGGTGGCCATCGAGACCAACGGGACCCTGCCCGCTCCCGCAGGGATCGACTGGATCTGCGTGAGTCCCAAGGCCCGGGCCGAGCTCGCCCTCACCCAGGGCGATGAGCTCAAGCTGGTGTATCCGCAGGCGCTGGCCATGCCCGAGGCGTTCGCGAACCTCCGGTTCCGCTACTTTTCGCTGCAGCCCATGGACGGTCCGCATCGGGAGGCCAACACTGCCGCCGCGGTGGCCTACTGCCTGGCCCATCCCCAGTGGCGCCTCAGCCTCCAGACCCACAAGCTGCTGGGCTTGCGCTGATTCCAAGCCGTTCTGCCGTCTGCCGTTTCCCAGTCGCTCGCCCGCCTAGACAGCCCGTGCTCCTCTTCAAGGATTTCTCGTTCGAGGCGGCCCATCGCCTCCCCAACGTGCCGGAGGGGCACAAGTGCGCGCGCCTGCACGGGCACTCGTTCCAGGTGCGGGTGACCGTGGCGGGACCGGTGGGCGCGACGACTGGGTGGGTCATGGACTTCGCGGACCTCAAGGCCGCGTGCGCCCCGGTGATCGACTCGCTCGACCATCGCTACCTGAATGAGATCCCCGGGCTCGAGAACCCGACGAGCGAAGTGGTGGCCATCTGGCTGTGGGACCGCATCGCCCCGGTGGTCGCCGGGCTCAGTTCCATCGAGGTCAGGGAAACCTGCACCTCGGGCTGCATCTATCGGGGAGAGGGTGTCGGCGGGTGAGCCGGACGCGTTAGATTGCCCGAATTCCCCGGGTCTCCCTTCCGTAATGAACTGGCGCTCCACGCTCTGCATGATCGGCCTCGCTGCATCGGTCCTCGCGACCGAGGCGCAGGCACAGCGTGCGCGCACGCCGCGGAAGAAGCCGTTCGAGGCACTCAGCGAGAGCGCACGTCGACTCAAGCAGTCGGCCGCCGATCGACTTGGGTTCCGCGAAGTCCCGCGCGATAGCGTCGTCGCGATCGAGATCCCCGAAGCGATCGTCCGGGACTCCATCGCCAGCGCGGCGCGATCCCAGCTCGGCACGCGCTACGTGTTGGGTGCCGAGCGTCCGGGCGTCGCCTTCGATTGCAGTGGCCTCGTGCGGTTTGTCATGGCCGCGTTGCGGCTCGACTTGCCACGCACCGCCAACGAGCAGGCGCAGCGCGGGCAGGAAGTCGCTCGCGAGGTCCATGCCCTTCGCCCGGGCGACTTGCTCACCTTTGGCCGCGGCTCCCGGGTGACGCACATCGGGGTGTATGTCGGCGACGGCCGGTTCGTCCATGCGAGCACGTCCAAGCGCCGGGTGATCGAGGCCTCGATCGACGAGCCTGGCACCTGGTTCCGCCGGAACTGGAAGGGTGTCCGTCGCCTCCTCGCCACCAACGAAGTCGCCGACACGACCGGCTAGGCCACCCGAAGCTGAACAGCAACCCGGCGCGGTCCCCAACGGGCCGCGCTGTTCGTTTTCGGACACTCGGTCCCGCCCCCGAACATCAGGCTGAAACTTGGCCTCACACCATCTCGTTGTCGGACAACGAGTTGCCATTGCGCGGGACTCGGCACGGAACTTCCCTTGTGGTGCTTCAGAACCCTCTGCGCCCTCACGCTGTCGAATCCCCCGTCATGGACGTCAAGCGCGCACCACAGAAGAAGACCAAGCGAAACGTGCTCATCGCCGTGGGCGTCGTCGCCGTTGCTGCGACGACGATCGCCTTGGCCAACCTTGAAGCGCGCCCGCAGGGTGTGGCGCGCGCCGAACTCTGGATCGATTCCGTGGTGCGAGGCACCATGGTGCGACAGGTTCGCGCGCCCGGCACCCTCGTGCCGGAGCAGATGCGTTATGTCGCCGCAGTGACGGCCGGCCGCGTCGAGGCGCGACCGCTCCGTCCGGGATCGCCCGTCACGCGCTCCACCGTCATCCTCGAGCTGAGCAACCCCGAGGTGCAGCTGCAGGCGCTCGATGCGCAGCGCCAGCTCACCCAGGCCGAGCAGGACTTCGTCACGCTGCGAACCACGTTGCAGAGCAATCGCCTCAACCAGGCCGGCGTGGTGGCGCAACTCAAGGCCCAGCACGCCAACGCGGTGCGCGAAGCCGGCGTGATGGAAGGGCTCTCGGCAAAGAACCTCAGTTCGAAGAACGAAGTCGAACGCGCCAAGGAGTCCGCTGCCGAACTCGCGACGCGCGTGCAGTACGAGGAGCAGCGCCTGAACCTCCTGGCCGGGGCGCTCGACGAGCAGCTCGAGAAGGCACAGGCCAACGTCGATCGCTTGCGTGCCATCGCGCGCTTCCAGGCCGACCGCGTGGCGTCGATGCGTGTGCTCGCCGGCGAGGACGGCGTGCTGCAATCGCTCAATTGGGAACTTGGACAGTGGGTGAATCCGGGGCAGGAGCTGGCCCGGGTGGCCCAGCCGGGCAAGTTGAAGGCGGTGCTCCGCGTTCCCGAGACCCAGGTGAAGGACGTGGTCCTTGGACAGAAGGCGTCGATCGACACGCGCAACGGCTTGATCGACGGCCGCGTGATGCGCGTCGACCCGATCTCGCAGAACGGGACGGTGACGGTGGAGATTGCCCTCGAGGGCGAGTTGCCGAAGGGCGCCCGCGCGGACCTCTCGGTGGACGGCGTCATCGAACTCGAGCGGCTCGAGAGCGTGTTGTACGTCGCACGTCCGGCGTATGGGCAGCCCGAGAG
>JAEUJK010000094.1 GCA_016794735.1 Gemmatimonadota bacterium
GTGACGTTCAACGGGTTGTTCCGCCTGTTGTGGCCGAACATCCGCTCGTTCGACATCAACGGCTTGCCGAAGATCATGCCGCGCGAAGTGGTGCGCGGGATGGGGTTGTCGTCGAAGGACTGGTTCCTCGACCCCGAGATCATGATCAAGTCGTACTACCTTGGGGTGCGCGTCATCGAGTACAGCGTGTTCGCGCGCATGCGGAGCCGCGGGCTGTCGCATGTCAATGCCGGGACCTGCGTGAACTTCTTCGCCGGGCTCATTCGCTATCGCTTCTCGTCGGAACTCTCCGTGTGGCGTCGTGCGACGCCAATGCACGTGGCCTCTGCTTCCAGCGGGAGCGGCGGCGAGTAGGCGCGCCCTTCCTCCCTCGCCCTTTTTCGTCAACCCATGCACGTGATCATCCTCGCCGGCGGCCGGGGCACTCGACTCGCCGAGGAGACGTCGTCGCGTCCCAAGCCGATGGTGGAAATCGGCGGGCGCCCGATTCTCTGGCACCTCATGAGCTTCTACGCCTCCCACGGGTTCAAGAACTTCCTCGTGGCGTGTGGCTACAAGGGCGAGATGATCAAGGAGTACTTCCGGAACATCGCGATCCACGAGAGCGACTTCTTCGTGGACCTGCGCGATGGGGCGATGCGCACCATCCATGGCTCCCGGCTTGATTGGCAGGTGGGGCTGGTCGACACCGGGCTCGACACGATGACGGGCGGACGCCTGCGTCGGCTGCGCGCCCTCGTGGGCCAGGAGACCTGCATGGCGACGTATGGCGACGGCCTCTCGGACGTCGACGTCGGGCGCCTGCTCGCCTTCCATCGCAGCCACGGCAAGCTCGCCACGGTCACGGCGGTGCGTCCGCCGGCGCGTTTCGGCGGCCTGCGCATCTCGGCTGACCAGGTGCAGGAGTTCTCCGAAAAGCCGCAGGCTGAAGGCGGCTGGATCAATGGCGGCTACTTCGTCTTCGAGCCCGCCGTGTTCGACTACCTTGCCGGTGACGACACGATCCTGGAGCGCGAGCCGCTCGAGCGCCTGGCGAGGGACGGACAACTGATGGCGTACCAGCATGAGGGCTTCTTCCAACCGATGGATACGTTGCGCGAACGCGACCTGCTCGAATCGCTGTGGGCCTCCGGGAAGGCGCCGTGGAAGCGCTGGTCGAACGGCGGGGGTTCGGCATGAGCCGGTTGCCGCACGTTGTGGTCCTGGGTGGCGGCCCGGCCGGGTGTGGAGCCGCGTACCAGCTGCGCCGGACGGGCAAGGCCACCGTCACGTTGCTCGAGCGGCAGAATGTCGTTGGGGGAGTCGCCGGCTCGTTCGAATGGGGCGGCCAGTGGCTCGACTACGGCAGCCACCGCCTGCACCACACGGTGGACCCGCGCATCCTCGAGGACATCAAGCAACTCCTCGGCGATGACTTCGGGGACTTCGATCGTCACGGCCGCATTCGCCTGCGCGGCGAGTGGCTGCACTTCCCCATCAAGTCGCTCGACCTCCTGCGCCGCCTGGACAAGGGCTTTGCGCTGGGGATGGTCCGCGACCTCGTGATGCGCAAGCTGCGTCGGCCCGCCGAGGGTGAGACGTTCGCCTCCGTGTTGCTCGCCAACCTCGGCCCGACGATGTGCCACCACTTCTACTTCCCGTACTCGCGGAAGTTGTGGGGCAAGGAACCCGAGCTGCTCTCCGGCATCCAGGCGCGCAAGCGCGTCACGGCCGGGAGCTTTGGCAAGCTGATCAAGCGCCTGCTCAAGCCGGTGGGCGGCGGCAAGTACTACTACATGCGCGAAGGCTACGGCCAGATCTCGCGGGCCTACGCCAACGCGGCCGTGGCTGCCGGGGCCGACCTCGCGTTAGGCTGGGGCGCCACGAAGATCACGCGGTCGACCGAGCCGGGATACACGTGGACGATCACGGCCGAACATGGCACGGAGCGTCGCACGATCCACGCGGACCACATCTGGACGACCATCCCGATCACGCTGCTGGCGAAGATCTCCGACCCGGCACCCCCCGCCGCGGTGCAGGCGGCGATGCAGCAGATCACGTATCGCGCGATGGTGCTGGTGTATGTGCAGCTCCCGGTGGACCAGTACACGACGACGGACGCACACTACTTCCCGGAAGGCAACGTCCGGGTGACGCGGCTCTCCGAGCCGAAGAACTACTTCCGGAGCACGTCGCCGAAGGGCACGACGATCCTCTGCGCGGAGTATCCGTGCACCGTGGGCGACGAGATCTGGTCCGCCAGCGACGAGGCGCTCGCCGACATGGTGGCCCGCGACACCGCCACGGCGGCCATCCCTCTTCCCGCCAAGCCGATTGCCGTGCACGTGCGGCGACTGCCGCAGGCGTATCCCATCTACCAGATGGGGTATGAAAAGCCGCTGGCCACCCTCGACGCGTGGGCGGGCTCGCAGCCCAACATGCTCGTGTATGGTCGCCAGGGGCTGTTCGCGCACGACAATACGCACCACGCCCTGTTCATGGCGTACTCCGCGGTGGAGTGCCTGACGCCGGGTGGGTTCGACCAGCAGAAGTGGGCGGGCTTCCGGGAGATCTTCAAGTCCCATGTCGTCGAGGATTGAGCAGCGCGATCGCTGGTTGATCGTCGGCCTGGTCCTCCTGGCACTGGTGGTCCGCCTTCCCGGGCTCAACACGGGGCTCTGGGCGGACGAGATCTACTCCACGCTGTACGCGTTCCGCACGGCGTTTCCCGCGCAGTTCTTCGAGTTCCACGGGGACAACAAGCATCCCTTCTACTCGGTGATGGCGCGCGTGAGCATCGCGCTCCTCGGCGAGTCGCCGTGGACGCTGCGACTCCCCGCGCTCCTGTTCGGGGTCGCGAGCGTGCCGATGTTGTTCGCGCTTGGGCGACGCATCACCACACGCCGTGAGGCGGGCTTTGCCGCGCTCCTGCTCGCCGTGTCGTACCACCACGCCTGGTTCTCGCAGAACGCGCGGGGGTACAGCGTCCTCGGTTTCTGCGCCGTCACCAGCACCTGGTTGCTGTTGCGTATCCTGGACGAGGGCCATCGGCGGGATGCGATCGCCTTCGCGGTGTGCATCGCGTTCGGCGCGTACACACACCTGACGTTCGTCTTCGCCGTCTTCGCGCAGTTCATCGTGGCGGTGTGGGTGTTGGTGCGCGAGCGCGCCAACCCGGTGACCCGGCCCCGCGCAACGACCGCGGTCCTGGCCTTCTTTGGGGGCGGCCTGCTCGCCGCGGCGATGTATGCGCCGATGGCCGAGCGGGTCATCAACTTCTTCCTGCACAAGGAGTCGTTCCTGGCCGGGGTGTCGTCGCCGGCCTGGGCTGCGGCCGAAGCCGTGCGGGTGCTGCTCGTGGGGCTGTCCGGGGGGAGCACGATGGTGGCTGCCCTGGGGATGGTGATCCTCGCCGGGGCGGCGGCGGTGGGGCTCGCCGGGGCGGTGTCGTACCTGCGCCGGGAGCCGCGGGTCGCCGGGCTCCTGTTGCTTCCGGCCCTCACCATGCTGGCCGGCGCCTTCGCCAGTCGGGGGACGATGTACCCTCGGTTCTTCTTCCTCCTGGCCGGGTTCGCCCTCCTCGTGGGGGTCCGCGGGGTGATCCTGACCGCGGAGCTGGTGGCTCGGCTGGCCGGGAAGACCGCCCTCGGGCCGACGCTGGCCGCTGGGGTCCTGCTCGTGGCCGCCCTGGGCTCGGCGGCCACCCTGCCCCGCAACTGGAGGCTCCCCAAGCAGGATTACGAAGGGGCGCTGCGGTTCGTCGAAGGGGAGCTGGCGCGCGAGGGCGGATCGATTGCCACGGCGGACATGACGACCGAGATCTACGGTCGCTATTTCACCCGGTCGTGGCACGACGTTCGCGATGTTGCGACGCTGGAAAATCTCCGGAAGTCCGGACCGGTGTGGTTCGTGTATACGTTCCCCCGGTACCTGGCGCGGTACGACGCAACACTCGCAGCCTGGGTGGAGCGTGAGTGCCGTGCTGCTCGTGCGTTTCCGGGAACGGTAGGTGGTGGTGATGTGCTGGTGTGCACCCTGAAGGCGACCCCGACGGCATGAAGCTGATCATCCAGATCCCCTGCTTGAACGAGGCAACCACGCTCCCAGCGACGCTGGAGCAGCTGCCGCGTTCCCTGCCCGGGATCGACCGGATCGAGGTGCTGGTCGTCGACGACGGCAGCACGGACGGGACCTCCGCGGTCGCGCGGGCCCACGGGGTGGCACACGTGGTGACGTTCGAGCGGAACCGGGGACTTGCGGCCGCCTACAAGGCGGGGCTCGACGCCGCGGTGAAGGCTGGTGCGGACATCATCGTGAACACCGATGCGGACAACCAGTACCAGGCCGCCGACATTGCCCGCCTGATCGAGCCGATCCTCGGCGGTCGCGCCGAACTCGTGGTGGGCGACCGTGGGGTGGCCTCCCTGGACAACTTCTCGCCGCTCAAGCGCAAGCTGCAGGTGCTGGGCAGTGCGGTGGTCGGCCGTGCGGCCGAGCTGCACACGCCAGACGCCACGAGCGGCTTCCGGGCGATCACCCGCGAGGCCGCGCTGCGCACGTTGGTGTTGAGCGACTACTCGTACACGCTGGAATCGCTCATCCAGGCCGGCGCGCGCCGGGCTGCGGTCGAGTTCGTGCCGATCGGGATCAATCCCCAGACGCGTCCGTCGCGCCTGATGAAGAGCATCCCGCACTACATCAGGAAGAGCGGGGTCACGATCCTGCGGGCGTACACGATGTACCGCCCGCTGCGGGTCTTTGCGACCACGGGCCTGCTGTTCATCGGCCTCGGCATGCTGCCGGCGCTGCGCTTCGTGTACTTCTACGTGACGGGGAACCGCGTCGGGCACGTGCAGAGCCTGATCCTGGCCGCGATCCTCATCGTGGTGGGCTTCCAGATCCTGCTGATCGGGTTGCTCGCGGACCTGATCTCGTTCAATCGCAAGATCGTGGAAGAGGCGGTGTATCGCGTGCGCAAGCTGGAGGCCGCGGTCGAGGCTCGCGACGCGGCCGACGAGGAGGCGCTCAAGCTGTGAGTGCGCCCGTGCGTCGCCCGTGCTGGTGGAAGCATCCGGCGGTCCGCATTGCGGGCAGCCTGGTGCTGCTGGCGATGTTGTTCACGATCCTCCCGTTTCATGAGATCCGGGCGGCGATCGCGAGTGTGCCGTGGTGGGTGTGGCCGGTCGCGCTCGCGACCTACATGTGCCTGCACCTGATCGGGGTCGCGAAGTGGCGCCTGCTGACGAACGTGGCCGGTGCCGGCCTCAGCTTCGGCGGTGCAGCGCGCGCGTACTACTGGGGGCTCTTCGGCAACACCTTCCTGCCGTCCATCGTTGGGGGCGACGCGGTGCGCATGGCGATGGCGCTGAAGAGCGCGAAGTCGGGACACGGGCTCGTGCTCGGCAGCCTCGTCGACCGCTTCCTCGACATCATCGGCCTGGTGCTCGTCGCGGGGATCGGCGCGTGGCTGTCGCCACTGGCCCTCACGGCAGACAGCCGTCGCATCTTCCTGCTCGCCATCGGGCTGTTGACCGCGGCCGGCGTGGCCGGCGTGGCGGCGTTGCTCCTCTTCCCGGTGCGTCGCCTGCCCTTCCGCGTGCGGCGCAAGCTCGTGCCGGTGCGGCGCGCGATCCGCGCGACCGCGGTGCGACCCGGCGCGTTAGGCAGCGCCCTGCTGCTCGGTGCCCTGCTGCAATCGCTCCTCGTGGTGCTCAACTGGCAGCTCGGGCGGGCGATCGGGATCGAGATCCCGTTGTACGTGTGGCTCTTCGTCTGGCCGCTCGCGAAGATCTCGGGATTGCTCCCGGTGACGCAGGGTGGCATCGGCGTGCGCGAGGCGGCGCAGGCCGCGTTGTTCGCCCCGTTTGGTGTGTCGGCCGCCAAGGCCGTCGCGACGGGGCTGGTGTTCGAGGTGGTGATCCTTGCTGGCGGGCTGGTGGGTGGCGCGCTGGCGTTCCTTGCCGGGGCCCGGCGCGAACCAACGACCGGCGCCCACGGTGGCGACGGCGCGGTCTCGCACCAGCGTCCCGTCCTGACTCAAGCTGGTGCCTGAGAGCAATTCCCGGAGGATGTTCCCATGGAAGTGATGAACCTGGTGGATCGTGTGGCGCGGCACGCGCGGCTGACGGCGATGGTCTACGAAGACCTGCCCAGCCCGCCGTTCCTCGTGTTGTTCATCAACTCGATCTGCAACATGAAGTGCGAGCACTGCTTCTACTGGACCGCACTCAACCAGAAGAACGACCTGACCAAGGAAGAGATCTTCCAGCTCTCTGACGACCTCGGGAAGATCGAGAACCTCAACCTCTCCGGCGGCGAGCCGTTCCTGCGCAAGGAGTTCGCCGAGATCGTGCGCAAGTTCGTCACGACGAACGGCGTGCGTCAGGTGTATGTCCCGTCGAACGGGTACTTCACCGATCGCTGCGTCGCGGCCGTCAACAGCGTCCTCGAGGAGAAGGAGCTGGACCTCTTCGTGGTCGAGCTCTCGCTCGACGGGATGCCCTCCTTCCACGACGAGTTCCGCGTCGCGAAGAACGCGTTCAAGAAGGCGATGGAGACGTACGATGCGCTCGTGGAGATCCAGAAGCGCGACCCGCGCCTGCGCATCCACTCCATCTCGACGGCGACGGATCGCAACATGAAGGAGATCCGCCAGCTCACGACGTACCTGTACGACCGCTGCCCGCAAATGGATCACCACAACCTGGCGATCATCCGCGGCGACCGGAAAGACAAGTCGCTCACGGGCCCGCTGCTCGCCGAGTACGAGGACCTGTACGAGTACATCCGCCGCCTGTGGGCGCCCCGCGAGGTCGGTCGCTACGGCGGGATCGTGGAGCCGATGCTCCAGTGGGCGAAGGTCGAGACCATCAAGCAGGACCGCCAGGTGATCCCGTGCCAGGCGGGCCAGATCTCGGCCGTGGTCTACGCCAACGGCGACGTCGGCGTCTGCGAGATCCACAAGCCACTCGGCAACCTGCGGCAGAAGCGCTTTTGGGACATCTGGAAGTCGCCCGAGGCCAAGGCACTGCGCGAGACGATCGCCCGCAAGGAGTGCCACTGCACGACGGAAGTCTTCATGTGGTCGAGCATCGTGTACCAGCCGGTGCAGCTCGTCCGCGCGGCGACTGCGAGCAAGGCGTGGCAGAAGGCCGATCCCCTGCCCGAGAGCCAGCGTCAGCCCCTGCCGGACGTGATCTTCCCGACGAGTGGCGGCGCGGCTGACACCGAGGAGGCCGCGGCCACGACGTGACCGGGTCACACGCGAGCCGGTGGCGCGGGGCGGGCAGCCGCCTCGTGCTCTCGGTCTGGCTGGTCTACGCCCTCTTTGCGACGACCAACGTCGCCCGGGAAACCTACCTCGCGCTGAGCCTGGCCGAGCGCGGATCGATCCGCGTGGATGAGTACCTGGGGCTGCACTCGGACCTCTTCGAGATCCCCGGTCGCGGCGGGTACATCAACAACAACCCGGGCGCGTCGGTCGCCGGGGCCGTGCCCCTCGTGGTGGCGCGCCCGGTGCTCGCCGCGCTCTTCGCGTGGAAACCTGCGCTCGTCGCCCCCAAGCCACCGGCGGCGTACGACGACCCGCGCCCCAATCGCAGCAAGTTCATGAACGCCGCGCGCGCGCGCGGGCTCGACATCAAGCTGGGACTCGCCGCCCTCATCACGGGCGTCGGCGCCATGGCACCACTTGGGGCGCTCGCGGCCTGGCTGCTGTTCCGCTACCTCACGCATCGCGGGCACGATGAACGGGCAGCCGCCGGCTGGGCGCTGCTGTACGCCTTCGGCACCCCACTCCTCTTCCGCTCGGCGTTCCTCAACCAGAACGCGTTGCTCACCCACACCATGCTCGGGTCGTGGATCGCGATGACGGGCTGGCGGCCGCGCGCTCCGGATGCGCCGGTGCCGCTTGCGGCAATGGCGCTCGCGGGGCTCCTGCTCGGCTTCGGGTTGCTCTGCGACTACAGTGCCGCACCGCTGCTCGTCGTCTTTGGCCTGTGGTCGATGACCGCGGGGTGGCACGGTGGGGGCGCACGTGGCGCCATCGTCGGCGGCGCCGCGTTCACCGCCGGGGCGCTGCCAATGATCGCCCTGCTGCTGGGCTACCAGCAGCTCGCCTTCGGAGCCCCGTGGTTCCCGGCGCAGCGGTACATGCCGGCGACCGAATATTCGGTGATCGGGTGGAACGGGTTCTTCGTCCCGACCCGCGAGTTATTGCTGGGCAACCTGTTCGACGGCCGCTACGGATTGTTTGCCTTTTGCCCGCTCCTGGCCCTGGGGCTTGCCGCCTGGTGGGCGCCCGAGGCGTCGCGCCGCCGATACGGGCCGATGGGGTGGGCACTCGCGACCTGCGCGGCGTTGTATGTCTTCTCGAGTGCCAACCAGTTCGCCAACCTGCAGTGGAACACCGGCGTACGGTACCTCGTCCCGCTCGTGCCGCTCCTGTTCCTGCTGGCCATCCCCGTGCTGCAGCGACTGCCGCTGGCCGCGCGCTGGCTGCTCGTGGGCAGCTCCCTCGTGATCTCGCTCGTCGTGTCGATGACGCGGGAGAGTGTGCCGGATGCCCTGGCGCTCGTGGCGCAATCCGGGCCGACCCTCCCCGTCTTCCTGGTGCTCGAGAAGATGGCGTCCGGGTACCCCGCCCTGCAGTTCGGCGTTTGGGGTCCGCTCGGCGCCCTCGCCCTCGCGACCGGGTGCCTTGCGGCGCTGTGGTGGCCTGAACTTCGCGCGCCAGCCGGCCGGCGGCAGGCGTGAGACGCCTCCTGCACCTCCTGGGTGCGCTGCTGCTCGGCACCTTCCTCGTGCAGGCAAGCCTGTCCTGGGTGCTGGCCCCGGCGGCGACGTACAGCGCGCGTCCGCATGGCCAGCTCACCTTCTACGGCGACATCGGCCAGCGGGTCGCCCACGTAGCGGCGACCAGGGCGCCGGATCTCCTGCTGGCGCTCCGCGGCGCCTCCGAGCGCGCGGCAACGCCGGCAACCACCGACAGCGTCGCCCCGGATCGCGCGTGGCACCTGCGACGCGCCGAACACGAGCTGGCGATGGCGATCGGCGGCGACCTCGTGGGCCAGGATTGGTTCATGGACGCGTGGGCCTGGCCGCAGCTCGTCGCGTCGCTGCTCGCGCTGGTGGCGCTGCTCGTGTTGGCGCGGAGTCCCGCTGAGACCGATCAACGCGTCGTGACGCTCGCCCGACGTTGGGGTGTGGCGTTTGCGGTGTCGATGGCCTGGGCAGCCCCCGTGCTTGTGCCGGATTTCTGGCTCTCCTTCGCCTGGGGCCGCACGTTGTGGTGGGGTGGCAACCCGTATTACGACGTGCCTGCGGCCGCGGTCCAGGGGCTCCCGTTCGATGCCCCGATCCTCAAGATGACGTACGGGCCGCTCTGGGCCTTCATCTCGTGGGGCGTCACCGCGATCACGCGCGGCTCGGTGTTCTGGGGAGTGGTGGTGTTCAAGGCGATCCTGGTCGGGGCCTGGGCCGGGATCCTCTGGCTGCTCGACCGCCTGCTGGCCGGCCAGGCGCCACGGGTGCGCGCGATGGCGCTCGTCACGGCGGGGTGGCTGCCGTTAGGCGTGGTGCAGATTGCCGGCGACGGCCACAACGACGCGGTGATGATCCTCTTCCTGCTCGCGTGGCTGTACCTGCGCGAACGCGGGCTGGGCCGCTGGGCCACCGCCGCCCTCGCCTGCAGCGTGAGCGTGAAGTACGTCACCGCCCCGCTCTTCCTGCTCGACGCCTGGCCCACCACGGGCTGGCCCTTCACGTGGCGCGTGCTCGTGGAGCGGGTGCGGACCTACCTGCCTAACGCCCTCATTGCGATCGCCATCTGGGTGGCCACCTTTGCCCCCTTCGTCGATTCGGTGGCGTTCTTCAGTGAGACGGCGGCGGTCCGCGAGGGGTACTTCTTCCTCCCGGCCGACGGGGTGAAGGCGATCGGGGCGATGCTGGGGATCACCCTCCTCCCGCTGGCGCTCGCGGTGCAGGCGATCTTCCCCGCGGCCTCGCTCGCCTGCGCCTGGGGCTACGTGCGCGCCCCCGGTGCGGGGACGTTCCGGCTGGCGACCGTTGGGGTGATGCTGTCGGTGCTCTTCATCGCGGCGGCGCACGTCTGGCCATGGTATGCGCTGTGGATCGCGGTGCCCGCGGTGCTGCTGCCACCGGAATCGCTGCTGCGTCGGTGGAGCATGGGCGTGGCCCTCACGGCCCCGTTCCCGCTCATGGTCTGGACGGCGTGGCCCACCCTCGGCGAGTACGAGCGCTTCGAGCTGCCGTCGCTGGTTGCCTACGCCGGCGCGCTGGCGTGGATGCTGGTGGGCTGGCGGCTGTTCGCGGCGCGCACCGAGCGCGCCACCGCCTAACGCTGGCGGGCCACCGCCCGGCGCACCACATCGTCGAGGTCGCCGGGCAGGACGCGCCCCAGCACCTGCTGCATGCGCTCCACGGCCACCGTCACCCCGGTGCCGTCCCCCGGGAGCGATGGCACCGCGCCGAATTGCAGGCGCGACGTGGGGATCCCCAGCGCACTGGCGGCTGCCCGCACGAAGGCCTGGACCGTGTGCATGCGCCCGCTCGCGAGGTTCACCACGCTGCCCGGCGCCCAGCTCGCCAGCGCGAGGTCAACCAGCGCCGGTGCCACGTCACCGACCCAGGCGAAGTCCCGCTCCTGCGTCCCCGCCGAGAGGGGAATCGGGTCGGTGCGGGTGCTGGCCGCGAGCAGCGTCGGGAAGAGCCGGCCCGGCGCCTCGCCGTGACCAAACACGGTAAACAGGCGCGCGCAGGTGGCCGGGGTGCCGAGGGTGCGCGCGACCTCCACCAGCGCTCGGGTCCCGGCGAGCTTGGTCGTCCCGTAGGTCGAGGCCGGTTGCGTCGGGCCGTCTTCACGCCATGCGCCCAGCACGCTGCCGTACTCCGCCGCCGAACCCACATGCACGAGGACCGTCCCCTGATCATTGCCCTGCGCTGCGCACGCCGTGGTGAGTTCGCGCACGAGGTGATGATTGAGGACCTCTGCCAACGCCGCGTTCTGCTGGTCGCGCAGCACGCCGTACCCGGCGAGGTTGAAGACGTGAGACGGACGAACCTCTCGCACGATGCGCTGCGCCTCGCCTTCGACCGCCAGGTCAGCACGGATCCGCGAGGCGCCGGAGGCGAGGTCGGGAGGCAGGTCTCCGCGCGTCACCAGCACCAGCGGCACACCGCGTCGCTCCAGCTCGCGCGTCACCCAGCGGCCAATGAACCCATTGGCACCGAGGACGAGCGCCTGTCGCATCTGTGCGCTCACCGTGCGGTGCGCGGGTACGCGAGGGCCGCGGCGCGATCGAGCGGGCCGGCCACCACCTGGAAGCCGTTGCGCGTCACCGTGGGACCATCCACGAAGTACACCGGACGATCGGGATACACGGCCAGCGCCTGCTCCCTCGCCTCCGGCGTGGCGTCCCACGCGTACAAGGTCTCACCCGTGGCGAGGTCGAGCGGGTTGTACGCAGCCGCCGACGCATAGTCCGGA
>JAEUJK010000133.1 GCA_016794735.1 Gemmatimonadota bacterium
TCGGCGTACCCATCGGCCAGCGCCTGCATCTTGATCAGCATGCCGGAGAGGTAGTTCCCGGCGATCTTGGCCATCGTGGGGATGGTGTTCGGCGCCACGCGCATCCACGACGAGATGCAGGCATCCACCCCATTCTCGTGCGCACCAGCGCCGAGGTAGGCCCCGTAGGGCCAGCAGGGAATGAAGACCTCCACGGGCGAGGCAAACGGCACCATGCTGGACGCCCCGTACCCGCGGAGCACCATGGGGCGCAGGTAGCAGGCGGTCATGTTGTTCTTCACGACCACCGACCGCGCGGCCTGCACGAGGTCGTCGAGCGAGTACTTCATGTCGAACCGGTAGACCTTGGCGCTGCCGAGGAGCCGCTCCATGTGCTCGCGCAGCCGGAAGATCGCCGGCCCCTTGGGGGTCTCGTAGCAACGAATGCCCTCGAAGATCGCCGAGCCGTACTGCACGGAGTGCGAGAGCAGGTGGATGTTGCAGTCGGCCCACGGGACAAACGATCCATCGCGCCAAATCCAGTCGGTCGCGGTGAGTTGGGACATGGCGCGTTACACTCCGATGGTGGGAACGGTGGCGTCGGGACCCACGACGGTGGTCCACTGACGGACATACCAGCGACGGACGATCCCCTCGGTGACGAAGGGATCCTGCTTCGCGAAGGCGATGGCCACCTCCGGCGAATCGCCCTTGAAGACCAGGACCGACCCATCGACCGGATCGGCGTAGGCGCCGGCCTGGACCAGCTCACCGCGGGCGTGGGCCGCACGCACGAGCTCCAGGTGCAACGGGCGGTGCGGGGCGCGCTTCTCGGCGTACTGCGCGTCGGCTTCGTAGAACAGGAGGTAGTACATGCTCGCGAGTGAAGGGCGTGGTTTCGCGGGCGGAATCTGCCACTCGACGCTGCCCGGCGGCAGGTCGGCCGGTCCGCGGCCCTGGACCTGCAGGTCGCGGCGCTGGGGCGCGGCGCTGGCCATGCAACCAGGGCGCCGACCGGGCCAGATGCAAAAACGCCCCCGGGAGTGATCCCGGGAGGCGTTTGCGCCATCCCCAGCACGAAGGCGAAAGGGAGGCAATCCTGCGCCGCGTGTTCTCGCTGCGGCTTCCGTGAAGAAGACGTGGCGCCACGATCGCGGCAACGCGCGTAGGACGGCAGCGTGACGGTAACGCGCGGGAGCGTGAGTCGTGCAGCGCGTGGTCTTGCTGCTCCCGCAACGACGAGGGGCGACGCGGCTTTCGCCTCGTCGCCCCCATGCACGTCGTGTCGCGTGCGACTTACTGCACCGCGTTGATCATGTCGAAGATCGGGAGGTACATCGCGACCACCATGCCACCGACGACCACACCGAGGAACACGATCATGATCGGCTCGAGCAGCGAGAGGAGCCCGCTGACTGCCGCGTCGACTTCTTCATCGTAGAAGTCCGCGATCTTGGAGAGCATTTCGTCGAGGCCACCGGTCTGTTCACCGACGGCGATCATGCTGATGACCATGGGCGGGAACACCGCCGACTTCTGCAACGGGGCCGCGATCGTGTCACCACCGGCGATCGAGGCGCGCGACGCCATGATGGCGTCCTGGATGACGCGATTGCCCGCCGTCTTGGCCGTGATCTCGAGGCCATCGAGGATGCTGACGCCCGAGGAGATCAGGGTGCCGAGCGTACGGGTGAAACGCGAGACCGCCGACTTGCGGAGCACGTCGCCGAGCACCGGCATGCGGAGCATGAGGCGGTCGATGGCGAGGTGTCCGTTGGGCGTCGCGTAATACTTCTTGAGCAGGAAGACCCCGCCGGCCACGCCACCGCCGACCGCCCACCAGTACGTCTTGAGGAACTTCGACATCCCGATGACCACGCGCGTCGGCAGCGGCAGGGCCAACCCGACGCTGGCGAACATGCTCTCGAAGACCGGGATCACGAAGATGAGCAGCACGGCGATCGCGATGCCCGCGACCGACATGATGACGCCAGGGTAGATCATGGCGCCCTTCACCTTGCGGACGAGGGCGTCGTTCTTTTCCATGAACGTCGCCAGGCGCATCAGGATCGTGTCCAGGATACCGCCCGCTTCACCGGCGGCGACCATGTTCACGTAGAGCTCACTGAACGCGTTCGGATGCTTGGCGAGGGCGTCGGCGACCGTGTGCCCGGACTCGACGTCGAACACGACGGCGCGGGTGACGTCGGCGAGGACCTTGTTCTCGGTCTGCTTGGCGAGGATGTCGAGGGCCTGCACGAGCGGCAAGCCGGCGTTGATCATCGTCGAGAACTGCCGGGTGAAGATGACGATGTCGCGCATCTTCACGGAGCCGCGGGCCTTCTTGGGCTTCGCGTCCTCGTCGACCTTCACCACCGAAAGACGCTGGCGGCGGAGCTGCGCGACCACGTCCTCCCGACTTGCGGCCTCGATGGTCGCGGTTTTCAGGTCGCCGTTGGCGGCGCGAGCGGTGTAGGTGAACGTGGCCATGACGGTCCTGTCCTGCTGGAAGGGGGCGATCAGCGACGACCCGCCGCGGCCGCCGGACGGGGCGTCGCGCGCGAGGACTTGTCGCCTTCATCATCGGTCAGGGCGCGACCGATCATGCGGAGGAACTCATTCGGGTCACTCGACGTGCGCAGGCACTCCTCCTCGGAGACTTCGCGCGCGACGTAGAGCTGGTACAAGGCATCGTTCATCGTCTGCATGCCGAACTTCTTGCCCGACTGCATCGATGAGTAGATCTGGTGGATCTTGTCGTCGCGGATGAGGGCACGAATGGCCGCGTTGATCACGAGGATCTCGGCCGCCAGCACGCGCCCGCGACCGCGGGCCCGCGGCAGCAGCGTCTGCGTGACGACCCCCTCGAGCACGAAGGCCAACTGGGCCCGGACCTGCGACTGCTGGTGGCTCGGGAAGACGTCGATGATGCGGTTGATGGCCTCCGCCGCGGAGTTCGTGTGCAGCGTGGCAAACACCAGGTGACCGGTCTCGGCGATGGTCAGCGCCGCCTGGATCGTCTCCAGGTCGCGCATTTCGCCGATGAGGATCACGTCGGGATCTTCACGCAGGGCGTACTTGAGTGCATTGGCAAACGTGCGCGTGTCGGTGCCGACCTCGCGCTGGTTGACGATGCAGCCCTGGTGGCGGTGGATGAACTCGATCGGGTCTTCCACCGTGATGATGTGGCCCTGCCGTTCGCGGTTGATCTTGTCGATCATCGCGGCGAGGGTCGTCGACTTGCCCGAGCCCGTGGGCCCGGTCACGAGGACGAGGCCGCGCGGCTTCTCCGCCATGCGGGCGATCACGGCCGGGAGGCCGAGGTCGGCGAAGGTGCGGATGTTGAACGGGATCTGCCGGATGACCATCGAGACGCACCCGCGCTGCTTGAAGCAGTTGCCGCGGAAGCGCGCCAGGTTCTGGATGCCGAACGAGAAGTCGAGCTCGTCCTCCATCTCGAACCGCTTCTTCTGGTTCTCCGTGAGGACCGAATACGCGAGCTGCAGCGTGTCCTTGGGGGACAGCACGAACTCGATGTTCGAGTTGACGATGGCGCCATCGATCCGGAGCTTGGCGCGTTCCCCGGCCGTGATGTGCAGGTCGGAGGCATCCCGCTCGATCACTTCCTCGAGCAGGGCGCGCAAGTTGACGGCGGGCGCAGCGGCGGGTTTGGTCATGGCAGGAGACGGCAGACGGCAGACGGCAGGCGGCGGAACGTCGCCGTTCGCCCCCTCATGCCTGTGGTGTTGGTTCGTTCACTCGCGACCATCGTCCCGGCTCCCCAGCCCTCTCGGGCCCGTTGACCATCCATTTGACGTCCAGTTCGAGCATGCAGTCACGCATGTGATGTGCATCACTGCGCCACGTCGCACTCGGGCGGCCAATCGGGTTCGCCGCCTGTCGTCTCGTCCTACGCCGCCGTTTCGCGGATCACCTGCTCGAGCGTCGTGACGCCCTTGAGCACCTTGAGCCAGCCGTCCATGCGCAGCGTCAGCATCCCTTCGGTGATCGCGGCGTCCTTGATCTCCTGGGCGCCCACGTTCATGAGGATGAGCCGGCGCAGCTCGGGGGTCATCGCCATCACCTCGTAGAGGCCCTGGCGACCCTTGAGCCCGGTCCCCGCGCAGTCGTCGCACCCGCGCCCCTTGAAGAAGGGGAGCTCACCCACGCGCGTGTCGACCGACAGGTTCTCCAGGTGCGGCAACGCATCCGGGAGCGCCCGCGACCGCGCGTCGTGCAGGGCCGAATTGGTGAAGCGCAGGTCGCCGAGCCGGGTGTCCGGGGTGACCTTCGCGCCGCCAAGCTCGATCTCGTCCGGCGTGTACTTCTTGCGACACCGTGGGCAGATGCGCCGCACGAGGCGCTGGGCCAGCACGAGGTTCAGCGCCGAGGCCACGTTGAACGGCTCGAGTCCCATGTCCATGAGACGCGTCACCGTTTCGGGCGCCGAGTTCGTGTGCAGCGTCGACAAGACCAGGTGACCCGTGAGCGCGGCCTTGATGGCAATGCCGCCCGTCTCCAGGTCACGGATCTCACCGACCATGATGATGTTCGGGTCCTGGCGCAGGAACGCCTTCAGCGCCGCCGCAAACGTCATCCCGATCTCGTTGCGGACCTGGACCTGGTTGATCCCGAAGAGGTTGTACTCGACCGGATCCTCCGACGTCATGATGTTGACGTCGATGTTGTTGATCTTCGACAGCGCCGAGTACAGCGTCGTCGTCTTGCCGGATCCCGTCGGCCCCGTGACGAGCACCATCCCGTACGGGTTCATGATGGCTTCCATCAGCGCCTTCTCGGCGCTCGGCTCGATCCCGAACTTCTCGAGGTCGAGTGTCAGGTTGCCCTTGTCCAGGATTCGGAGCACGACCTTCTCGCCGAACAGCGTTGGAAGGGTCGAGACGCGGTAGTCGATGACCTTGTTGCCGATCTTCAGCTTGATGCGCCCGTCCTGCGGCACCCGGCGCTCGGCAATGTTGAGCTGCGCCATGATCTTGAAGCGCGAGATCAGGGCGGCCTTGAGCTTGAGGGGCGGCTTCATCACTTCCTGCAGCGCACCGTCGATGCGGTAGCGCACGCGCAGTTCGTGCTCGAAGCACTCGAAGTGGATGTCGGACGCGCCGCGCTTGACGGCGTCGGTCAGGATGGCGTTGATGAGCTTGACGACCGGCGCATCGTCGACAGCCGCCGCAAGCGCCGCGGCCGAGACGTCTTCTTCCTTGTCCTCGACCACCTCGATGTCATCGAGGCCGCTGACCTCCTCGAGGAGATTCTTCATCCCCTCGTCGCCCTGGTCGTACTGCTTGTCGATGACGTTCCGGAGCGTGAACTCGCCCGCGAGCACCGGGAAGATGTCGTAGCGGGTGATGAACTTGAGGTCCTCGAGGATCCCCAGGTTCGTCGGGTCCGCCACGGCGACCGTCAGCGTGCGTCCCTCGCGCTTGAGCGGGAGGACGAGGTGCTTGGTGGCGAGTTCCGCCGGGATCAGCTTCATGATGCGCTGGTCGACCTCGAACTTCGTCAGGTCGACCGCTGGCATGCGCGAGCTGCGCGCGAGGTACTTCGTGAGCTCGACCTCGGGCACGATCCCCAGCTTCACCAGCGCGTACGTCGGCGTGCAGGAACTCTGCTTGGACTCCTGCCGGGCGCGCTCGAACTGCTCCTTGGTGATGACACCATCCCGCAGCAGCGCTTCTGCG
Source organism: Gemmatimonadota bacterium (assembly GCA_016794735.1). Taxonomy (GTDB): domain Bacteria; phylum Gemmatimonadota; class Gemmatimonadetes; order Gemmatimonadales; family Gemmatimonadaceae; genus RBC101. Next base: position 5,679 of record JAEUJK010000133.1, read on the forward strand.
ACCTTTTCGCGCGGTGCAACGACCGGTGCCATGCGTGGACGGAGCG